>JAJRAX010000067.1 GCA_028679775.1 Methanothrix sp.
AAACCAAGACCCCTCATCCGCCGGGGAGAATCGAGCAGGCCATGATTGAGGCCCGCGTCAATATCGATCCCACGAAATCCACAGATGAACTCGTCAAGATTGCCATGAAGGCCATCCGGCCCCTCATCCCCATCAGATTCGAGGTGGTTGAGGTGGCAGTCAAGCTTCCGCCCGCGTATGCCCCCAAGGCCTATGGCGAGGTGGCAGCCTTCGGAAAGCTCAGTCGGGAGGCATGGCAGAATAATGGCTCTTGGATTGGCGTGGTCGAGATACCGGCTGGCATGCAAACCGAATTCTATGATCTCATCAACCGGCTGACCAAAGGCGAAGCTGAGACGAAGCTTCTTAAGCATTGAGGATGGGAGTTAAGAGCGCATGGATCGCAAGGTGGTAGTACCAGGTGATCTTCTCTCTGAGGATGCCAAGAGGTCGGGCGAGGGGACGTATATACGAAATGGTAGCGTCTACTCCTTGCTATATGGTCTTGCGAACTTTAGGGATAAGATAAATGTCATACCTCTGGCGGGAAAGTACGTTCCAGGGCCGGGGGACAACGTAATCGGTGTGGTGAAGGATATAACCTTCTCCAATTGGATCGTGGACATAAACTCGCCCTATGACGGATTGCTGCACATCTCCGAGTTCCCAAAAAGGATCGAATCGGATGATATGTCCAAGTATTTGCGTATCGGCAGCTCGATTATGACCCGGGTGAAGGATGTCGATCCAACAATGAAGGTGGAGCTTACTTTGAACGACCGCAAGCTTGGCCAGATTAAGGCCGGTCAGGTAATTGATATAAGCCATACGAGAGTTCCGAGGCTCATCGGCAAGGGCGGCTCCATGATCAGCATGCTGAAGAAAGAGTTGAACTGCAACATCTTCGTCGGCCAGAACGGGCGAATCTGGATCCATGGGGGTGCAGAGGATATGGATCTGGCTCTAAAGACCATAGCTCTGATTGAGAGGGAAGCTCACACCAATGGTCTTACAGACAGAGTAGTAGGCTTCTTGAAGACGGAGAAAGGGGCCAGAAGTTGATCGTTATGGATGAGACTGATATAACATTTTTTAAGGATGGACTGCGCCTGGATGGCCGAAGGGCGGATCAGCTCCGGCCTGTGAAGATCGAGGTGGGAGTCCTGGCCAGAGCAGACGGCTCATGCTACATCGAGATGGGTGGAAACAAGGTCATTGCAGCCGTGTACGGGCCGAGGGAGGTACATCCGAGACACCTTCAGGAGGTAAGCAGGGCCATTGTGCGTTATAGATATAACATGGCCTCTTTCTCTGTCGAGGAGAGGAAACGACCGGGACCGGACCGAAGGTCATATGAGCTCTCCAAGGTAAGCCGGGAGGCTCTTGAGCCGGTAATCCTGACCAGCTTCTTCCCAAGGTCTGTCATAGATGTCTTTGTGGAGGTTCTCCAGGCAGATGCAGGAACCAGAACCGCTGGCATAAATGCTGCGGCAGTGGCTCTAGCCGACGCAGGAATTCCCATGAAGAGCATGATATCCTCATGCGCCGCGGGAAAGGTGGCGGACACCATTGTTCTCGATCCAATGAAGGAGGAGGACAACTTCGGCCAGGCAGACCTGCCCATTGCCATGACTCCTAACGGGGATATCACGCTCATGCAGATGGATGGCGGGCTCACTCCTGACGAATTCCGGCGGGCAGTAGAGATGGCTATGAAGGGCGCGAGAGACATCTACGAGATACAAAGACAGGCTTTGGTGAATAAGTACAGCCAATTGACTGATCCAGGTCACGTGGAGGCGGTTGTACAATGACTAACGTCATCTCCGAGATCAAGAAGGACTTCATTTACAACCTGCTCTTAAAAGGCGAGAGGGCAGATGGCCGGACATTTGATCAGTACCGGGAGATCTCCATCCAGCGAGATGTGATCAGGAAGGCAGAAGGCAGTGCGCTTGTCAAATTAGGCTCAAGCCAGGTTCTGGTGGGCGTGAAGATGCAGCCCGGAGAGCCGTTCCCTGATTCGCCCAATCGCGGCGTGATCATAACCAACGCCGAGCTGGTTCCGCTTGCCTCCCCCTCATTTGAGCCGGGCCCGCCCAATGAGGTGGGAATTGAGCTCGCGAGGTTGGTGGATCGTGGGGTGCGCGAATCCAAGGCTGTGGATTTAGAGGCGCTGTGCATTGTGCCAGGAAAGCAGGTCTGGATCGTATTTATCGATGTGCATATCCTGGATGATTGCGGAAACATCCTTGATGCTGCGTCTCTTGGCGCCATTTCTGCGCTCCTGTGCACGAAGGTTCCGGCGAGCAAGTTTGGCCTCGGCGAGGACTATATCTTGCCCATAAGAGACCTGCCCATTGCAACCTCGGCCATCGAGTTCAATGATGTCTTGATGTTCGACCCAGGCGTGGATGAGGAAGCCATCGCAAACACCAAGCTCACCATTATATCCACGATAGAGGGTAACATCTGCGGCACGCAGAAGAGCGGCACAGGGATGCTCAAGCCTGAGCAGGTCTACCGCATCATTGATATAGCATGTGAGAAGGCGAAAGAAATCCGGGAAAAGTTTCTGGAAGCATAAACGGAAGTTAAAATCATGGCAAAGCAGACTACAAAAGGAAGGAAGAGCAGATCGGCAGCCCGGTTTGGTCCCAGATATGGTCGCAAGTCGCGAAAGCTCGTTGCTGATTTGGAAGAGAAGAGCAAGGCATCTTATGATTGCCCTCAGTGCGGACGGAATAGAGTGACGAGGACAAGCACAGCTATCTGGAGCTGCAGCAAGTGCGGCTACACCTTTGCCGGCGGCTCGTTCCTGCCCGAGACGTCTTTGGGCCGCTCGGTTCTGCGGTCTCTTAAGAAGACTCTTGAGGCGGATTAGAAGATGGCCTATAAGTGCACCAGATGCAAGAAGACCGTTGAGGTTGATTACGAGTACAGCGGCATACGCTGTCCTTACTGTGGGCACCGGATCCTGATGAAGGAGCGGCCCACCACGGTCAAGAAGATGAACGCAGTCTGATGTTCATCACTACCTCGCGGGATCCTTCTGCCAAGGCGAGAAGATTTGCCAGGGCGCTGGCCTCCTTTCTCTCTTTAACCTATGTGAATCGAGGCAAGCAGAGGCTTGAAGGATATGAAGGGGATACCGGAGACGAACCTTGGCTGGTGGTGATAGAGGACCACGGCAACCCAGCGGGCCTGGTCAAACATCGCTCGAAGGATTCAACGATTGGTGAGGAGCGCTTGAGCTTCCAGCTTATCGGTGAGCCGGAGGGACGGCGGCTGAAGAGGATGGCTGCCAGGGTGGCGGGCGAGGGAGAGACTGCTCGCTATATTGCTCAGTTCTTCGAGCTGGTGCAGTCTTCTGATTGCAGGCCTGTCTCCGGGCGAATGATCCAGGTAGCATCTGGCAGCATAGATTTCATAGATGAAGGCGAGACCAAGTTCAGGCTGAGGATATGAGGGGCTGTGCAGAGTTTGTGTTTGAGAGCCCGCATGCCCACGAGATATACCAGGCGCTCTTGCCTGAACTGGACGATGATCTGCATCGGTCCAGCGTTGCCTTGGATTGCGAGGACGATTTCATCAGGCTCGAGGTCAAGGGCGAGGATGTCGTCTCCCTCCGGGCAGCCTTAAATACCTGGATACGGTTGGTTAAGATCGCATTTGAGATGGTGAGTTTATGAGTGGCGAATTGCCTCCGCAGATACAGAATCAGTTGGCTCAACTGCAGCAGCTTCAGCAGCAAGCGCAGGCCGTTATGACTCAGAAGGGTCAGATCGAGGGTCTGATCCGGGAGACTGAGGCGGCGCTCAAGGAGCTGGAGAAGAGCGCAGACGACGCCGTTATATACAAGGGCGTTGGGGAACTTCTCTTCAAGGCTGAGAAGCCCAAGTTAGTAGAGGAGCTGAAGGAGAGGAAGGATATGATGGATATCCGGCTGAAGACCATGGCCAAGCAGGAAGAACGCATTCAGGGCCGGTTCACTCAGCTTCAAGAGCAGCTCAAGATGTCGTTAGGACAGATGCCGCCCAAGGGCGGCTAAAAACATATTGCGGGCCCGTGGCTTAGCCAGGATATAGCACCGGGCTTCTAACCCGGGGGTCGCGGGTTCGAGTCCCGCCGGGCCCGCCTTATTATTATCAATAGGTTTTATGTGCGAGCTTACAGTTTTTATTTTAAAGGGCCAGGCGCGAGAAAAGGCAATGGACGGAGTTATAAGGCTCATGGTCCATGACGGGCGCGTGCTATTAGAGGGCATTTTCGGCGATTCAATGGAAGTAGAGGGACGGCTGGCACAGGTTGATATCATGAGCCAGATGGCGGAGATCGTCGCGAATTAGGCCGGACACGCATCCCCAAAAAATCAAAGTTCGTGTTACCGAAAGAGTTATTATTATGAATTGCCATGTTAGCTATT
>JAJRAX010000068.1 GCA_028679775.1 Methanothrix sp.
AGGTGCCAGGGCTGCGGCAGCAGGTTCGAGGGGGAAGCTTGTCCTGATTGCGGAACTCCTGCCCGAAAGAAAAAGAGGTGCATAAGATGAAGAACATTGAGAATTTGATGAAGAAAGCAACTGAACTGAAGGCGGAAGGGCTGGTGGAAGGCCAGATCTCAGAGGAGCTGAATGTATCCAGCGAGACAGTTACATGGCTGCTTACCCATGCTGAGAAGGCGAGCACATCTCCCGGTCCCAAGGATATCTCTGTTGACTGGTCGATGATCGGCAAGAGCGCTTTCCGGCTGAACCACGTATCTGAAGCCCTCTCCGATATCATTTATGAGACATTGGACGAAAACGACTGCGGAGTGGATGTAGTGGTTGGCATTGCCCTATCAGGCCTTCCTCTCGCCAGCATGGTGGCCAACAGCCTGTCGGCTGATCTGGCCGTCTATACGCCGAGCAAGCAAATGCTCACCAAAGAGAGCGGCAAAGCACGCGGCAACCTGAGCGCCAACTTTTCCGATGTCGAGGACAAAGAGTGCATCATCATAGACGATGTGATCACATCCGGCAGAACGCTCGAGGAGACTGTCGAGTACCTGGATGAGCACGGTGCGAAGATCAATGCCATCGCTGTGCTGATCGACAAGAAGGGCACAGACGAGATTGCTGGAGTGCCTGTGGTGGCTCTACTGAAGGTCATAAGAGTAAATTAATCTGGATTTTGTCAGAGATAGCTGAGAATGGCCGAATGGACGGCCATTCCCATATCGTCAGAAAGCCTTTTAGCATTCCTGTATCATCCTCCGCTCACAAGCTGATAGACTATGTTCTCCGAGGATGAGTATCGATTGGACTTCTTCGTGGATGAGGGATTCCAGCGCAAGAAGTGCGAGAAATGTGGCAAATTCTTCTGGACAAGAAACGTCGAGAGGAAGACCTGCGGGGACCCACCCTGCGATCCCTATACCTTCATAGGCTCTCCCATATTCAAGCGCATGCATACATTAGACGAAATGCGTGAGCACTACCTGAGCTTCTTTCAGGCCCGCGGCCATGCCCGCATCAAGAGGTATCCGGTTGTGGCTCGATGGAGAGACGACATTTACCTGACAATTGCTTCTATCGCCGATTTCCAGCCGTTTGTCACCTCCGGACAGGTGCCGCCGCCTGCGAACCCCCTCACCATCAGCCAGCCCTGCATCCGGCTGGACGACCTGGATTCAGTAGGACGGAGCGGAAGGCATCTCACAACCTTCGAGATGATGGCCCATCACGTCTTCAACACTCGCGAGAAGGAGTTCTACTGGAAGGATCGCACTGTGCGGCTGTGCGATGATCTGCTTGTGGGGCTAGGCATGGATCCACTGGCCGTGACCTACAAGGAGAATCCCTGGGCGGGCGGGGGCAACGCCGGTCCCAGCGTCGAGGTCATGGTCGGCGGTCTGGAGCTGGCCACTTTGGTCTTCATGGACCTCAAGGCCGTGCCCGGAGGGTCAGTTCAGATCAAGGGCGAGTCATATGAGAAGATGAACAACTACATCGTTGACACCGGCTACGGACTCGAGCGGTTCGTCTGGGCATCAACTGGTTCGCCTACCATCTACGATGCCATCTTCCCAGATCTGGTGCGAAAGGTTGCCGATCTGGCCGGGGTCGAGCACAACCTGCATGATCCTGAGTACGCCGAGATCTTCGCCCAGAATGCAAGGCTCGCTGGGATGGTGGACCTGGATGAGTACAGCATGTCGGATCTGCGAAAGAAGATTGCCGGCAGCATAGGCATTTCTCCCGAGAAGCTGGAGAAGACCATCGAGCCGATGGAGCGGATCTATGCGGTGGTGGACCACACCCGATGCCTGGCTTACATGCTTGGTGACGGCATCATCCCATCAAATGTCAAGGCCGGCTATCTGGCAAGGCTCGTCATCCGTCGCACCCTGCGCCTGATGAAGGAGCTGGGACTCACCCTACCACTGGCGGAATTGGTCGAGATGCACATCCAACGCCTGGACTACCCCAACTGGCAGGAGCGGTTTGTTACTATCAAAGAGATCCTCGACCAGGAGGAGGGCAAATACGCCGAGACCCTGGAGAAGGGCAAGCGTTTGGTCAAGAAGACTGCCGAGCACTTCCGAAAGCTGGGCCAGCCTGTTCCGTTAGCTGAGATGATTTCTCTCTACGACACGCACGGCATTCCTCCTGAGATTGCCCGCGAGTCGGCTGAGGAGATTGGGGCTGCGGTGGAGCTGCCGGACAACTTCTACAACCTGGTCGCCAAGAAGCGCATCAAGGCTGATCGGGAAGAAGCCAAGGCAGTCCTTCCAGGAAAAACTCAGCTCTTGTTCTACGAGCATCCCAATGAGTGTGTCTTCGAGGCCGTCGTCCTGGATGTGACCGAGGGTGGCGAGGTCATTTTGGATCGGACGCTCCTCTATCCGGAGGGCGGAGGCCAGCCGGCTGATCACGGCACGCTTGAGAGAGCCGGGCAGGCCTTTACTGTAGTGGATGTGCAGAAGTCCGGCGAAGTGGTGCTGCATAAGCTCGCTGAGTCGGGCCTGGCCAGGGGCGACCGGGTCACCGGAAAGGTGGACATGCGTCGGCGTCTGGCGCACGCCCGGCATCACACAGCCACTCATCTGGTGCATGACTCGGCTAAACGCGTTTTAGGCAAGCACGTCTGGCAAGCCGGAGCCCAGAAGAGCGAGGACCGGGCGCGGCTGGATATCTCCCACTACAAGCGCATCACTGATGCCGAGCTGAAAGCCATAGAGTTGGAGGCCAATCGCCGGGTTATGGAGGTTGCGCCGGTAGACACGCAGTTCCTGCCTCGAACTGAGGCTGAGAAGCTCTTCGGCTTTGAGCTGTATCAGGGCGGTGTGCCTCCAGGAACGCAGATTCGCGTTGTCCGGGTTGGCACTGACATCGAGGCCTGCGCGGGAACGCATGTCACAAACACCGGCATGATTGGGGCCATCAAGATCCTGCGAACTGAACGCATCCAGGACGGAGTGGAGAGGATCGAGTTTGCAGCAGGAGAGGCTGCGGTGCGGGCAGTTCAGGAGAAGGACGATCTTCTCTCCGAGGCTTCAGGAGTCCTGCGGGTGCCTGCTGATCAACTGCCAAAGACCGCCGAACGCTTCTTCGAGGAGTGGAAGGGCCAGCAGAAGGAGATTGAGAGGCTCAAGGATGACCTGGCTAGGGCCCGGCTCAAGACCCTGGTCGCTGAGGCTGAGACCGCAGAAGGCCTGAAGATCGTGGTTCAGAAGATGGGCAGCGCAGACATCGATGAGCTTCTCAAGGTGGCCTCACTTATCGCCGAGCAGGATTGCGTCGTGCTATTGGGAAGCGAGACCGGCAAGCTGGTGGCGGCTGTGGGCAAGTCTGGTCTCGCAAAAGGAGTAAAGGCCGGGAGCATCATTCGCGCCGCGGCCAAGGCCTTGGGTGGCGGCGGCGGAGGCAAGCCTGAGCTGGCTCAGGGCGGTGGGCCGAACGCGCAGAAGCTTGACCTGGCCCTGGTCGCAGGAAAGGAGGCGATGAGGGCTGGAGCGTGAGGTCCTCTGCCTTTGTATCTATTAAGGCAATAATCGGCGAGCAGAAGGAGACCCTTGACGACCGCCTGAAATGGATTGAGAGCGACATCTCCAAGCTTAAAGCAAAAGCTGGAATCTGAGAATTATGTCCGGAAACACCTTTGGCACTATATTTCGC
>JAJRAX010000069.1 GCA_028679775.1 Methanothrix sp.
CAAGCTCCATCGCCATTGGGGTTAATGTGACTGTCATCAAGCCAGGCAGATATGAGCTGCAGGGGACGATTGTCAACGACTACAATGAGGAGCTGGATGGAATACGACTGCAAAGCGATCTAGCTGTCGGCAACACCACAATGGTCCTGCAGTTTGACCCCAGCCTCTTCATGAGTATCGGAGAGGTCTCGAAGGTTCATCTGGTGGATCTGGTGCTTCTGCTGGATGGTGAGGAGCTGGAGAGGCAGGACTATGCCTGGGCTACGGAGTCGATGGATCCGCAGGCGTTCAACGCAAGCAGGAGATCGCGGGCAACCTACTCCGGGTCTGCGGTGGTGAAGCTGGGCGGTGCCGGCGGGGTGCAGATCGAGAACGGCACGATGGTCATATCGTGATGCTGGCCCTCTGGTCCATTTTTTTGTTTGGCTCCTCGCAGTCTTGTGTGGGTAACCTCTGTGAGTTCTCCGTGTGCTCTGTGACTCTGTGGTGGCAGTCAGTAACCATTTGGCTTATAACCAGTGAATAACGACATTTCACCACAGAGACACAAAGCTCACAGAGTACGCACAGAGCGACTAACCAAGAACTAAAGAGCGGAGGCCCTCCATTTTTTTGCAGATTTCCACGCGCTCGCCCCCGCTCAACCCGCGCGTTTAACCGCGCGCGGCACCCCGGCAAAGGACATCCGGAAACAGACGCACGTTCTCTGAAGTGCAAATTCCATCAAGCTGTAAAAGCAAGGCAGCCTCAAGTCTGCCTGCCGTTGATGGCATCCTGGCCCGCTCCCGCGCCCATGCTCACGTCCGCCCGCTCACACACGCGCGCCCGCGAGCGTGCCTACGTGCCTGCGGGCGCCTCCGCAGGGAGCGGCGCGGCGAGGGCTCGAAGCGTCACCGGCAAAGCTCTGATGCAAGAGTGCGAAAAGCTATATCTCTTTGATGCTGATAATCATCATAATGTTTGCAGAGTACATCAAAGCGGCTATGGATGCAGCAACTTATGAGATCATTGAAGATCCGGAGCCCTTTTATGGCGAGATCCCTGAACTTCGGGGCGTGTGGGCCACCGGGAAGACTCTTGAGTCATGCAGAGACAGCCTGATGGGTGCTCTTGAAGATTGGATTGCATTTCGCCTGAGGACTGGAAGATCAATTCCAACGATAGGAACTGCATCCATAGTGGCTTTTTCGGAGCCGGTAAGCGTTGTCTAGCAGACTAATTCCGCTGTCCAGGAGAGAACTCATCCGCCGACTGAGGAGATTGGGATTCGAGGGACCATTTCCGGGGTCAAAACACGATGTAATGGCCAGGGGCGATGATTCTGTCGTTATTCCAAATTTCCATCGAAGCGAAGCCATAAGCGTTGATCTGATCTCAAAGATCCTTAAACAGGCCGGAATTTCCAGGGATGAATGGCAAAACAGTGAATAGTTCGCTCATTGAATAGATAATCCTAATGATTGATAAAAAGGCGATAATAAGAAAGATTGAATCTCTCCCAGATGCAGATCTCAAGAAGATCTCTGAGTTTTTGAGTTCACTAGAAGAGAGGCCAGATGCCAGAAATTACAGAGCAGATGCTCTATCCAGGGTGGTTGGCATTTGTGATGGTCCGCAGGATCTGGCAGAGAAGCATGACCGCTATCATGTCCCATTAACAGTTTTTACTGCCAATTATCCGAGCCTGCCTGCAAAAGCAAAGCAGCCTCAAGTCTACCTGCCGTTGATGGCATCCTGGCCCGCTTCCGCGCCAGTGCTCACGCCCGCCTCCGAGCGTGCCTGCGCCTGCGGGCGCCTCTGCAGGGTGTGGCGAGAATGGCTCGGACCTTGCGGGGAAAGCTTTTGGATGTTTGTGGCTCAGTGACTTCCTCCCATCCCCTGAAGGAGATGGGTCTTCTCTACCCCTTTACCCAAACGTTATAAACATGCTCTGGAAAACCCTTAAATACTGGTGCATAAACGATCTACATATTCCGCACAGGGATATCCATGCCCTGGGCGCATGAACCGGCAGGTTCGAACGCGCGCACTCGCGCGTGAGTCGGCCTAAACGAGGCCATGCGGAGGATATTAAATGGCATTTGAGAAGACAAACCCAAGGATAGTCCGTCTTATCGGCGACCTTAAGGCGGCCTCCCGTGAAACCGGCGCTCCACTCTGGCGCGATGTAGCCAAGAGGCTGGAGAAGCCCAACAGAAGCTACGCTGCAATTAACCTCAGCAAGATCAACAGGCACACCCAGTCCAATGACACCGTGCTCGTGGCCGGAAAGGTTCTGGCTGCAGGAGACATCGAGCACAGCGTCACCGTGGCGGCTCTCAATTTTAGCAGCCAGGCTATGTCCAAGATCCAGGCAGCAGGCGGCAAATGTCTGATGATTGAAAAGCTGATAGCTCTGCACCCCAAGGGATCGGGCATTAGGATTTTGAGGTGAGGCAATGATAGTAGTTGATGCAACTGGATTGGTCATGGGGCGCTTGGCAAGCGTTACCGCCAAGAGTCTCCTGGCTGGCGAAGAGGTCAAGATCGTCAATGCCGAGAAGGCACTCATCACCGGTGAAAAGGATTCAATTTTCGAAGATTACGGCCACACAAGAGAGCGAGGCCATAAGGAGAGAGGGCCTTACTTCCCCCGCCGCCCAGAGATGATCCTCAAGAGGACGGTCCGAGGCATGCTTCCCTACAAGATGAGACGGGGACGAGACGCATTCTCCCGGTTGCGGATCTACGTGGGCATACCCAGAGAACTGAAGGGAATGCCACTCGAGCAGCCTGCTGGGGCCAAGATGAGGACCGAGAGCAACAACAGATATATCGAGCTTGGGACCTTGAGCCGAAGACTCGGCGCAAACTTCTGAAGGGCATGCTATGAAGATAATTAATACCTCGGGTAAGAAAAAGATGGCAACTGCAAGGGCCACTCTAAAGGATGGAAAGGGCGTTGTGCGAATCAATAAGGTGCCCTTAGAAATCCATGAGCCCCGCCTTGCCAGACTCAAGATTCAAGAACCAGTCGAGATCGCAGGCGATCTTATCAAATCAATGAACATCGATGTCGTGGTCTCCGGCGGCGGAACCATGGGGCAGACCGATGCAGTCCGAACTGCTATCGCTAAGGGCATAGTAGAGTGGACAGGTGACACCGGCCTTAAAGAGGCGTTCTCCGAATACGACAGAAATCTCCTTGTCAGCGATCACCGCCAGAAGGAGAAGAAGAAGTTCGGCGGACTTGGTGCCAGGTCTAAGTACCAAAAGTCCTACAGGTGAAACTGCTTGATTCCCGTCAGGTGCTTTTCCTGTGGCAAAGTGATATCCCATGTCTGGGAAGAATACCGGGAGCGCATCAAGACCGAGCCTCCCGGCAAAGTCTTGGATGACCTGGGAATAGAAAAATACTGCTGCAGGCGCATGCTTCTCTCTCACGTGGAGATAGTGGACACGCTGAGGCGGTACCAGTAGAAGGGGGTTGTAGGGTAGCCTGGTCCATCCTACAGCGTTCGGGACGCTGTGACCTGAGTTCGAATCTCAGCAACCCCATCATACTCTTCCTTTTGAGGTG
>JAJRAX010000070.1 GCA_028679775.1 Methanothrix sp.
GGCCGGATGGCCTTCATGGCAATCTTGACGAGTTCATCTGTGGATTTCGTGGGATCGATATTGACGCGGGCCTCAATCATGGCCTGCTCGATTCTCCCCGGCGGATGAGGGGTCTTGGTTTGAGGGTTGATGGCATTTCTAGCTATGACCCCGATGACCTGCCGCCGTTTGTTCTCGATGAACTGCTTCCTCTGCTCCGCAGTCAGGCTGATCTCGCCCTTCTTGATTATGGTCTCGGCTATGGCAAAGACGTCTGTCGTTGCAAAGGCCTTCTTCAGATCTTCTTCTGGACTCCTGTCGCCACGAGAGGCATTTTCGAAAACATCCTCTACCGCCAGGATCTCGTCCAGGTTGACGCTATCTCCTCGTTTCAGGGCCAGGGCCCCATCCGGGTCCACCAAAACCTCAAATGTAGTTCCGTGGGTCTTGAGCCTGGCAGGAACTGCGTCATCCAGTCTGACCATTCCTATGCCTCTCCTTTATCTCCTTTCTCTCCCTTCTCGCCTTTGCTGGCAGCAACCGAGGCAGCAACAGCAGCCTTCATCCTTTCCACATATGCGGCTACTTCCGTCTCAGCGAGCTTGTAGAACTTCTTGTCGTCCAGTTTAATGATTCCGATCTCAGTTGTGGCTGCCTCGACCTTGCCTTCAGCCGCCTTGTAGAGAGCCTCTAAACCGAGGAGGACTGCTTCATCCATATTCAGGTCTTCTCTGTACTTCTCCTCGAAGACTTCCATTACTGACGATCTGCCTGCTCCAATGCCTGTCGCCTTGTATTCCAGCAGGGCGCCGGAGGGATCGGTCTCAAAGAGACGGGTTCTATCCTCCTCTGCGCCTATGATGAGGAGAGCAGTGCCGAAGGGCCGGACTCCGCCGTACTGAGTGTACTGCTGCTTGAAGTCACAGATCTTCTTGGCCAGGGCCTCTACTCCTATGGGCTCATCGTAGACCAATCGGTTGATCTGGCTTTCCACCCTGGATCTATCGATCAAGACCCTAGCGTCTGCCACCAGTCCTGATGTGGCGGCGCCAATGTGCGTATCGATTTGAAATATTTTTTCAATGGACTTGGGCTCCATGAGCCTGCTGGTGATTCTCTTGTCAACCAGTACCGCTACCCCGTCCTTTGCCTTGATGCCAACAGCCGTCGTTCCTCTCCGCACGGCCTCGCGGGCATACTCAACTTGAAATAACCTACCGTCAGGGCTGAATACGGTAATAGCCCTATCATAACCCATCTGCGGTGCCATCTGCATCCTCGTGTCCTCCACTTAAATCAAAAGAGGTCAGCCCCAGGTATCGGGTGTCTGATCCTACGCTCTTATCGCGGTCGTCCGGACAGAGATCGACTTTTACACCTTGGGTGCGGATAATACACCCTGAAACGTCCTTCAGCTCGATTCTTCTTCCGTCGCTTTCGGCACTTAATTTACTCAGTCTTGGTAAATACTTTTCTGTAGCGGATTTGATAGTTCCCGAGATGCCTTTTGAATGAATTGCGACTCGAATCCCTCGAATGGAATGGACGGCGGCGAGCGTTGCCCTGGTCTGTGGTATCAGGACATGAGAGAATCGGATCAGGCCATAGCGACCATTGAATGCGATAAGTTTGATCCGGTTTCTCGACGCGCCCTCGTCGCCGAATAGGGAAAACTGAGACGATGCGATCTCGCCCATCAGATCCTTAGGCTGGATGGGGCCGCCGGGCCCTTCTGTCTCCAGCTCGAAGGCCATGTACCTTCGTCTGGATCGCAGCACGGGAAACCTGCTTCTCACAGCAGCTCAACTCCCGGGCCCACCCAATGTTTACTGTTTTGTGCCAGCAGCATCCCCAGCCGGCTCAGAGCTTCTTCTGCTTCCTCTGGGCCAAAGCCCGCCACTTCTGCCAGAGCTGCCAGGTCACGTGGTGAACGCAGGTCAAGATGAGTTTTTGCTCCCGCGGTGATTATCGGGGACAGCTCGAACTTTCTAACGAGCTGAAGGTTACGAGAGATGGCAGCAAGCCATCGAGCCCGCGAGTTGCCGCGCAGATGGATCAATGGGCTGAGATCAAAGCCGATGGAGACCTGATTGAGTTTGGCGGCTTTGGCAGTGGCGATGGAGAGAGGTCGTCGAACCTCGCAGGGATAGACGAGCAGATCGAGATTCGGGTCTTCGCTGGCGATGTGGACGGTCTCATCTGTCACACCGCGTACCACAAGAAACGGATATCTGGTCCGCAGAACGCCAATACGGCTCTTGAGAGCTCTGACGTTGGATGCGACAACCTCTGCACCGACTGTAATCTCAATGCCCGTGACACTCTCGGCTGCAGGAAGCATGAATATCCTGGAGGGGTCGCAGTTGCAGATGATGATCCCCTTGTAGCCGAGATTCCTGGCAGTCAATGCCATGCGACTGGCGGAGGATGATCCTTCAGGATAGACGTTGACGCATTCGTAAAAGTTCATATAAGTTCATTGATGATCTTCAAGGCCGCCTCCCGCCGAGCGGGAAAGGTCTTGATGAGAGCTGTTGTATCCAGAGCATCTTTGGAGTCGGTGAGTCGCAGCATGCCCTTGTAAGCTGCCTGCTTGTCCAGGCGAATGTGGAGGTGGCTCTCGCCCACCAGCCTGTCCGGTATCTCCCGGCGCAGCTTTTGCAGGTCCTCAGCGGGAAGCTGCTCTCTAAGAATTGCAAAGAAGGTGGCGGCTTCCTTCTTTCTAAGAGCCGCCTCCAGTATTGTTATCTCGTTTCCGAAGTGTCCCTCTGCAGCGACCTTGGTTATTCTGTCCAGGGGAACAAAGACGGCGAGGGCCTCGCGAACGCGGACCTCGTCTTCTGTTGCTGCCACAAAGGCCCGGAAAGAGACCTTATCAATCACTTTACTTTCCTTTGCCGTCGTGGGCTCTGATGCCGGGCCTTGTCTTCTCTGTGCCGAAGCCCTTGTGTCTCTGGCCTCTGCCCTTTCTCCCTGCGGAGGTCTTGCCGCGCACGGCTCTGCCTCTATGCACGTCGTTGCAGACCCAATTGAGGTTCTTATCATTCATGATTGAGGGAGCGCATGGATCGACCAGTATGACCTCGTAGAACTTCTGTCTGCCGTCCTCGGCCACCCAATAGGAATTCAGAACTTCCATGTTGCGGAACCGCCTTCCAGCTCGCTCCTCAGCGATTCTCTGGATGGACTTGCCCATGGTGATGGTGTTGACACCCATCTTGCTGGTCTTTCTGTTTCTCACGTAACGTGACTTCTGTCTGCCGCCCCTTCTTACCTTCACGCGGGCAATGATTATGCCCTGCTTGGCCTTGTAGCCGAGAGCTCGCGCCCTGTCCAGACGGGTGGGCCTATCGATCCTCTGAACGGTGCCTTCCTGACGCCAGGCCTTGAGCCTGCCCTGCCGCAGTTCGCCTACGTATCCCTCTCGGGGAGAGGACCAGGCTTCACTGATATAGCTGTAAAAAGACTTCATCTCTCTTCACCCTTACCGGTTCGACCAAATGGCCACATTCCGGAGTGAAGTGGGGGGATGAGATGATAGGAGATAAAGGTTTGGGATGATGCTAGAAGTGCAAACAACAATCCGCTACGAAGAGCATCCCAACTGGGCCGATGCCTGTGGAACAAGCTCGAGTTGAAGGTTAAACACTTAAATAAAAAGAGAGCAAGAGATAATGACATGCAAAGGCTAACCGCTTACGTCTCCGGCAAGGTCCAAAAGACCGGCTTTCGTGCCAGGGTACTAGCCATCGCCCGCGACTTTGGATTGAAGGGCTATGTCCAGAATCTGGATGATGGGCGAGTCAAAGTAATAGCAGAAGGCGAAACAGGAGATCTGGAGAGCTTGCTGTCAGCTTTAGATATCAAGAACACAATAATCAACGTAGTTGACATCAAAAGTGACATTTCTCCTGCGACAGGCGATTTTGATAGCTTCGTTAAGGTCGTATCCGGAGGCGAGACGGATCAAAGACTGGATGTAGCTGCAGGACTACTTACGAAGCTCATCGTTGTAAACGAAAAGATATTGGATGAAATCAAAGCGACTCGCATAGAAATGACGGAGACCCGAAAAGAAATGACGGAGACCCGAAAAGAAATGACAGAGACCCGAAAAGAAATGACGGAGATCCGTATGGAACTAATGGAGACTCATGAAGACATTAAAGGGGCGATTAACGAGTCACAAGAAGCTATTGTAAGCGAAATTAGAGAGCTTCGCGCGGATCTTAAGGAAAACATTGAAGGCAGGTTGATACGAATAGAATCCGACGTCTCCCAAATAAAAACAAAGGTTGGCCTCTAGAGAATATTCAAGGCCTTAGCTAGCCCTTCCACTTTATGGTGTTGCCCTTCATCTTCAGCATTCCCATCTTCTCAAAAGATCTGGCAATCTCTTCTGCTACCACACTGCCGTCTATGCTCAAATGCCACCTATCCCCGGATTCGAAATTGCACAGGTCGGCAAATTCCTCTATGTCCATCTTTCCCTTTTCGGCAGCATTTATGACGCCCATAGAGACCAAACCCATAGATCTGATCGCGAGAAATTCCCTGGAAAATTCTTCCTGAAAATCCTCGTCAATTCTATCAAAAAGGGACGCTGAGAACTCATCTATGGTGATTTCATACATTTTTCCTAGATTCACCTCCATTCTCTGATAGACCAGAGGATCATCGGAATCGCAGTTATCATGATCGGCAGGAAGGCTTATAACAGGATCATCCAGCAGGTTGCCAACCGGCGAGCCAAACACCAATTCATTTAGATCCATGACTTTTTCCGCAAAATCGAGGGACACTACGGATTCTACCATAGTCTCGAAGAGATTATCTTGGACCATTTCATCTGCCTCACCCGAAATTTCGTCTGAATCTCCAGAAATTTCGCCTGCCTCCACGGAACCTTCATTTATCTCCTCAGGTGGATCTCTGGGAGACCGGAATTTTTCAAGCATCTCATTCCAGTTGGGGATCAATTCATTCAGGTAGATGTCTCGGAATGTCTCATCCACTGCACCCTTTTCCAATGCAGCTTTCATGGCAGACAGATATCGCTCGCGCTTTTCGATTAATTCAGGCATTCCTTCCACATCGGATAGCTTCTCCTTCAATTCCGAGAGCTTTCCCTGAAAGGAAGCCAAATATTCTGTTCTGGCCACAACAAAGCCCTTGATGTCCACCTTGAGCCCAGCATCTTTCAAATAAGCTGCAACGGTTTTTGCCTCGTCCTCATAGAACTCTCCGACTTTAAACATAATCCGAAATCACAGTTATTGCATATTATACTTGCCGGACGATTCTGGACATCAGTCAACTACCCCACCCTAAAGGATGGGGCTTGTGACTGCACAAAAAATCGCGTCACAATAGGCTGGCTGACTTCAGCCCTAAAAGCTATGTTCATAGCAGCGATGTGGTCAGCAGCACCA
>JAJRAX010000071.1 GCA_028679775.1 Methanothrix sp.
TCAGCTCTCTTTCCAGCTGCAGCTCTTCGTCGAGGATGATCTCATCGACGAAAACGCGCTCCTGGGGGAGCAGGATGAGCCCTTCTTCGAAATCGTATCGGCCCATTCAATCCCACCCCAAAATGAACGAGAATGCAAAGCCGTTGTAGTCCAGACGGAGGTTGGCGTAAAATCTACCTATTCGCAGGTAGACCAACCTGCCCGTTATCCCTGCTGAAAGGCGGCGACCATGATGGAATAGCTCCATTTAGACCATCTCCTTTCGCTCTCTCCGGGCTTCGTATTCTGCTACGAGCTTTTCATCCGGAAGATAGACATTCCCGGTCTCTTCGTCCTCGATCCAAATGGTATGCTGATGCAGTTTCGCCAATCGCACTGCACAAATTTCAACATGCAGAGAATTTGGAGCATGGACTTGAGAGACAAAAGCGCCGTGAAATTCTGTCAAAAAGCCGACATTGAATGTCATGCCTTCCCCCCAGCCAGCTTCTCAGGCTCAAACGGTACATCCCCGAGCAGGTAGGCTCTCTTGAGCCGCCATTCACGCGATTCGACGCGCTGCGCTTTGCCGCGAACGGCTCCGGTATGTGTTGGATGTTCGATGATCCCGGCATTATGGAGGTACTTCAGCAGGCGTGCAGCGGTCTGTTGGCCGATATGCTGCACCATGGCGACATCGCTTGTCGTCGAAGCTTCCTCCTTCAGCTGCTCGACTATGCAGCGCAGGGTGGCGATATCCTCCATTACCTGTTGCAGAGGGCGGCTCATTCTGGTTCCTCCTGCGGTTTGTCATCTGCGACGGTCGGAACGAAAGAGTCGCATATCATGGGGCTGCATTCGGATCGGTGCTCGCAGTAGGGAGCGTTGATGCAGTTCATGGCAGGACCTCCAGACGGGTGAGCTCGAGGTCCTCTACCCCAGAACCTTTCCAATAGGGCTCGATGGATGCAAGAAACTCAACCTGCTCGCCGGCTTGAGGGGTTTTGCCGCGCCAGTGCTCGGGCCGGATCCAGGCATGATCCTCGAAGCCCACCGGCAGGAATACGTCCTCAAGAACGATCAGGCCCTTTGGCGTGACTCTGGCAACGCGGGCAGAGAAGCGGGCACGCTTCAGGCCGGCTGCACGGAGCCTGGCAAGATCGCGTCTCATGGCCTGGCCTCCATTGCGCTGGCGTTGATATGCCACGTCGAGCCGTTGCCCTGCAGAATGGACACGTTGAGGAGGTCTCCGGCAAATTCGAGGGAATGCAGTCCCTGGCCGGAGCTGTTGCCCGAGATCGAGACGATCTGCAGCTCCACGGCACCGGCAGTTGCATGCAGGAGCGCCAGTGCAAGGATGAGGGCAATGGCGGCCAGCATGAGATGCCAAAGAGTGGGGGGGATTCTGCCCCGCGGGAGATTGACGACGCCCAGGACGCCCACGACGGTTCCCTGGGGATCGGTCTCCTCGACGACTTCGAGGGCCTTCATTTCAGTTCACCCCCCGGCTTGATGCCCTTGATCACATCGATCTGGCCGATCAGCCAGGCGCAGAAGCAGCGCTCCGGCGTCCTGTCGCCCGGCAGCTCGGCCAGGGCCCGGCAGAGAGAACGGCGCAGGCAGAGGAGGATCATGCCGGCACCTCCAGGGCATGGCGTTCAGCGTCCGGTAGTGCCACGAAAATGCATCGTCTGACAGGAGACATCAGTCCAGACAGTTGAAGCACCACCACTCCCTGGTCGATCTGAGCGCGGACTATCCTGTTGCCGTCATCGATCTGTTGGAAGCCATTGAGTCGGCGATAGACTTCTTTGCTATTGATGAGACGAAATGCCACTACAGGAAAACTATTTGTAGGCGAACAAACACTCAGATAAGTGGACATCGCTCAGGCCTCCCGGCTTGGGCGATTAGCCCTTCCCATTATCGTTCCAGTTCGCGTTTCTTTTCCTGGCTGTGATCTGTCGGCCTGTAATTTGCCTGCGTCCGGCTGAGAGCATGACGGTGCGGGTAGAGGAGGCTTATGCGATCTGCGAATCGTATATTTGCAGTCGAGCCTCATGATCTCGATCTTTGAGCCGATGCACCTCTTCAGCTTCTTTTCGATCTCAGAAGGTAGAATGACATGCTGCTGGCCGATGAATGCCAGAATCTGGCACGAACTGAAGGGCTGGATCTCACTCAGCAATCCCCGGACGATTTTGAGCTCCGGCAGGGAGAAGGGCTGAGGGTGGACTGCGGGGTTCTGCGCGGCATCTTTTTGGAGAAGTGTGGCTGCGTTGGATGCCATAGCGCCTAGGCCTCCTGGTCTGGGCGATCTTGCCATCCCGAGATGGCCTCTTTCCCCCGAGGCGTTATGTAGGCCAGGACCTGGCGGCGCAATGATGTGCGGTCCAAACGAACGTAGCCCCGCGCATCCAGGGCATCAAGCCTTTCGCGCAGTGTCTTTGCCGTTCTGCAGTCCAAATGCTTTATGATTTTATCGACTCTTTCTCCAGAGTTCGATTCTACACGCTTTATCAGCTGTTTATCGACTTTATCCGGTTTATCACGCATTCTTCTGCCCTTCCTGAATGGCACAGGGCAGGAAAGCAGGCGGGCGATAGTGCGGTGCGAGTAACGTGATTCACGTGAATCACGTGATTCACGATAAAGCTCATAAGCTAACGACGCGCAACTATTTACCGCCTGGGTCGATCCTCGGATCCGTCGAAAGTTCTGAGGGGGTCCGCCCTGGCACTATTCTTAGCTTTGGCTGTCTTCTTTTATTTACATCAGGCTCTACATGTTAGCTAACTTGAATTAATTCCTTATGGTCAGAACCGTTCTTCTCACAGGTTTCATCACGATTCTTCTTGCGAGGCTTCTCAGAGTGTACCTGGCGTGATTTCTCACAAGTATTCTCATGGGATTTCTCACGGGGTATCCCGCTTGCATCATATCGGCTTTTGCCCGGCTGCGCGAATTCTTCAGGCCCGGGAGCATTCTTGGACGTGATTGTGGAGATGAGCTTTTGCCAATCCGTCAGATCCCGGAAGAATTGCATTCTGGTCTCTGCGATCTCGTGGTCATATGATGCCATGCGCTTGTCTCTCTGTGCTTCAAGCATCGCATTGTACTCATTTTCGATTTTGTCGAGCAGATTCGCCTCCGTCACATTACCGAAAGCTTTGTCTCCTTCTGTTTGCTCCCGCATTGCCTTTTTCCGCGCTTTCTCAAAGCTCTCGATGGCCTCAATTTCGCGCTCCATTGCCTCGAAAAGGATTTCCTTCGCGGCTATCAAATTGTGATAGGCACGTTTAATATCATCGTATTGGTAGTCCATCGTCATCCCTTGACCTTTAGTGTGGCTGATATATGGCTCTTAGCCGCGCGGGGCGAAAGTAATCGGGCTTGTAGAGGCAATTTTGCTTATTTCGGGCAATGTTTGCTGCCATTGATCATTGCGAAATTATGGAATCAGGCGATGCTCCACAGAGCATCTCTTTCACTTGCCACTCACTCTGCTCCTTCTTGATGA
>JAJRAX010000326.1 GCA_028679775.1 Methanothrix sp.
GAAGATCGACGGGTTGCTCACCACCGAGGCAGTGACCTGCACCGACGACACCTGAGTCCCGCTGCTCACGGTCGTACTAATCATCCCGTTGGCGTCGCTCACCGCAGTCGCCGGGCTGATGGTCTCATCTCCAGTTGCCGTCAGCGTGAACTGAACGGTCACGCCCGGTATCGGTTGACCCAGGATGTTCTTCACCTGGAAGGTCAACTGCGACTGCTCCGGCAGGCCGGAGCCGTGCACTCCGATTGATTGTGGGGTTGCACCGAGAAACTGCATCGACCCCGGAGGAGGAGTGGGAGTCGCAGTCCCCGTGCTGGTCGCCGTGGCCGTGTTCGTCGGCGTCGAAGTAATCGTCGACGTCGGGGTGTTCGTCGGTGTCGCCGTCGGGGTGAGACTCGGAGTGAACGTCAGCGTCGCAGTGCTGGTCGGCGTACGGGTCGGGGTCGCCGTGCGCAGATCGGGCAAGGTAATGGTCTGCGTATCGGAGAGCGGACCGCCTGGCGTCTGCACTTGCGCGCGAATGGTCACCTGCGTGCCTTGCAGAGTCGAGTTGTACTTCACACAGGACAAGGCGTCACCGGGCTGCGGAATGACCGTGAAGCTCAGCGAGCACGGCGCGGCGCGACCCGTCAGGCCAGGGCTGGTAACGGACACGCCGTTGATCGCCGGGACCAAACTGAACTGCACTGGGATGTCGTTCGCCAGCACCGCGCCGTCCGCGTCGGTCACTAGGGCACTGATCACGCTGCTCAGTGTACCGTCGAAGTTGTTGCCCGCTTGATTCACGAACAGCGCCACCTGGATGTGCGCGGCGGCGGGCGTAGGCGTAGGCGTCGTCGTCGGGGTGGGCGTCGGGGTGATCGTTGGGGTCGATGTAACTGTCGAGGTAACGGTCGGCCGGCTATCGGGCAAGGTGATGGCTCGGACGTCCTCAATGAAGGTGCCCGTCGCGGTCAGCACGCGCGCCCGCACAATCATGGTGGTGCCTTGCAGGCTCTGCGCATACTTGATGCACGCCAAAGCATCCCCGGGCTGCGGAACGACGCTGAAGCTCACGGTGCACGGCTGCTTTTGATTGGTGAAGCCCGGACTCGTCACGGATACGCCGTCAACCGGATTGATTAGACTGAACTCCACCGCTACGCCATCACCAACCACCACGCCGTTCGCGTCGGTCACCAGGGCACTCAAGACACTCTGGAAGAACCCGTCGCCATTGTCGCTCCGGTTGTTGACGAACAGATCGACCTTGATGTGCGCCGCAGTCGATCCTTGGACCGCCACACCCGCTGATGCCGTACGACCGAGCGCGTCGGTAACGAGAATCGAGAAGTTACCCGGCGTATTCCCCGCCGCGTAGGTGAATGAACCGCCCGATACGGAAACGCTCGTGGTGCTCAGACATCCGCCGGCAGCGGAGAGGAAGAAGGGAGGAGCGCCACCCGTAACGATGAAGCTCTGAACTGCGCCGTTAC
>JAJRAX010000072.1 GCA_028679775.1 Methanothrix sp.
ATTCAAGAGAACTTTGCTCGCATTTCAGTCTACTGTCTTGGACAGACATCCTGCAGTAGACAGCATCAGTATAAGGGCCAAAATGGCCAAATAGAATATTGATCTCATCAGGCGGATGAGATGAATCTGGAATAAATTAAGCCTTTCCCAGGATCACTTGGGATTTCATCTTAACCCAAAATGAGATAGATATCTATGGCTTCACTGCCCGATTGTCGTCGATCACTATGTAGTCCTTGATGGCCACAACTGAGGCGAATGGTATGAGCACAAATCTGCCATCCTCCCGGTATTTTATGCGGTTCAGCTCCTTGTCCGGCTTGACCAACATGTCCGCCAGCTTTCCGGTCTCGACATCGAAGATGACATCCGCTAGCTCTCCCAACACCATGCCGTCGATGTTGACAATCTCTTTGCCGGCTATGCTTCCCGAGAACATCTTTCCCATGCCCTTCACACTCCCCTTCGTTTAATTTGGCTCCATGCTATTTTTATACGGATAGACATAATAAATCCTGAAGCATTTGTGTCTTTGTGCCTTTGTGGTGACGGGTATTCCGCATATCACCACAAAGGCACAAAGAAGCAAAGATAAATTCATTTCGGATATCTCGACTATCTGTAACCAGCTAGCGACGCAGGCTCCACCTTGATTCCGCCCTTGAACCTCTCGCTGATCCTCTCGTAGTAGCTGATCATGTTCTCTTCAACGCTTGGCCGGACCTTCTTAAGAGCCTCTTTGAAGTGGTTCATATCCACCTTTGCTCCATTCTCCCGCAAAGAGAGCATGGCGGCCTCGCGGCAGAGGGAAGACAGGTCTGAGCCCACGTAACCTTCTGTCAGCTCTGCCAGCTCCTCAAGGTTCACATCTTCGCTCTTAGGCATCTTGGCAGTCTGAATCCTGAGAATCTCGTGCCTGCCGAGTTTGTCGGGCGGGCCGACCAGGAGCATTCGATCAAACCTTCCGGATCGCAATAGGGCCGGATCCAGCATGTCCGGACGATTGGTAGCGGCAATGACCACCACATCTCGAAGTGTCTCCATTCCGTCCAGCTCTGCAAGCAGTTGGTTTACTACCCTTTCCATGACATGGCTGCCCTCATCGGTTCCTCGCATCGGGGCAATGGAGTCCAGCTCATCGAAGAATATGATAGCGGGCGAGACCTGCCTCGCCTTTCTAAATATCTCTCTGATGGCTTTCTCAGACTCGCCCACCCACTTGGAGAGCATCTGCGGCCCCCGCACGCTGATGAAGTTGGCTTGGGTCTCATTGGCCACTGCCTGGGCAATCATTGTTTTTCCAGTTCCTGGCGGCCCGTAAAGCAGGATGCCTTTGGGCGGGCTTATGCCCATCTGCCTGAATTTCTCAGGTTGCTTGATCGGCCACTCGATGGCCTCTATCAGCTCTTGCTTGAGCAATCCGAGGCCTCCGAGGTCGCTCCAGTTCACCTGCGGCACCTCCACTAAAACCTCTCTCATGCTCGATGGCTCGATCTCCTTGAGGGCCTCCTCGAAGTCCTCGCCCATAACCTGCATTTTTTCCACAATCTCAGCAGGGATCTCGTCTTCAGTTGTCAGATCTGGCAGGTAGCGGCGCAGCGCTCTCATGGCCGCTTCCTTGCACAGAGCATTGATGTCTGCCCCCACAAAGCCATGCATTCTGTCCGCCAGGCTGTCCAAATTCACATCCTCTGAGATCGGCATACTATGCACATGAATCTGCAAGATCTCAATTCGTCCTGCTCGGTCAGGCACACCGATCTCTATCTCTCGGTCAAACCGACCAGGTCGGCGCAGCGCCGGATCAATGGCCTCCTCTCGGTTGGTAGCGCCGATAACAACCACCTGGCCCCGCTCCTTCAGGCCGTCCATCATGGCAAGCAGCTGGGCTACCACTCTCCGCTCAACCTCTCCCGTGACCTCGCCTCTCTTGGGGGCGATGGAGTCGATCTCATCGATGAATATGATGGAGGGGGCTGCCTTCTGGGCATCATCGAAGATCTCTCGGAGCCTCTGCTCGCTCTCTCCGTAGTACTTGGACATTATCTCAGGTCCGGCTATGGAGAAAAAGTTGGCTCCGCTCTCATTGGCCACTGCCTTGGCGATGAGGGTCTTTCCCGTGCCAGGAGGCCCGTATAGCAGGACTCCTTTGGGTGGCTCAATGCCCAGCTTTTGAAATACCTCTGGATGCTTCATGGGCAGCTCAATCATCTCTCGCACCCGCTGAACCTCATCCCGCAGCCCTCCCACGTTCTCGTACGTGGTACCAGTGGCTTTTACGGAGCTGACGCTCTTGGCAGGCTTTTCCAGGAGCAATATCTCAGTTCGCTCGCAAATGACCACCACATCATCTGGATAGGTCTCTGTGACCACCAGTGGAACGGCCTCCATGCGACCCATAAATGGATGGGTTCCAGAGCTCATGATGGGCAGAATATCGCCCTCCACCACAGGCCGTTTCAGCGTCTGGCGGCGGATCATGTCTGCAGCTTCATCGCCGTAGTGCATGTGCGAGCCGGATGGCGGAGCCAAGACGATCTTCTGAGCATCGGAGAATTTGGCCTTTCTAATCTTCACTCTGTCCCCGATTCCCACACCTGCGTTCTGGCGGATGAATCCATCAATTCTGATATAATCCTGGGACCAGTCCTGTCGGTCGGCACGCCAGACCTTGGCAGCCGTCATTCTCTTTCCCTCAATCTCAATGATATCTCCGGGAGAAAGCCGAAGTGTGAGCAGAGCATTGGGGTCCAGGCGAGCTATGCCCCGAGCTGAATCATTGGGGTAGGCTTTGGCCACCTTAAGATGAATGTCCTTCACTTCCCGCACATCTTGCCTTTATTTCAACCCAAGCGATATAAGTTTATCAGTAATATTGCAGGTATCCGGCAATTAGCCAGACTGTGGACGGACAGCCAAAAATAGTGCGTCGTGATATGGGCCGGCATGAATCTGTTTGAGGAGATGATTGCCGCTGCCCGCGGCGAGGTTGAGGTCGATCTACTTTTGTCGGGTGGCCGCGTGGCCAATCTGCTCTCCGGAGAGGTTCAGTCGGCAGATGTTGCCATTCATAAAGGGCGGATTGCTGGATTTGACTGCTCCAGTGCTCGTCGGGTTCTGGAGATGGACGGGCGGGTTCTTGCGCCGGGATTCATAGACGGTCATGTGCATATCGAAAGCAGCATGGTTACTGTTCCCGAGTTCGCGAGGGCGGTGGTGCCCAGGGGGACCACGACTGTGGTCGCCGATCCTCACGAGATCGCCAATGTCTGGGGCGTGGCGGGCATTCGCTACATACTGGAGTCCTCTCGAAATGTTCCTCTGAATGTCCATGTGATGCTGCCCTCCTGCGTTCCCGCCACCAATCTGGAGACCGCTGGTGCGACAATGGACGCAGAGGATTTAGCCGGGTTGATGGACGAAGAGGGCGTTCTCGGCCTAGCCGAGGTGATGAACTATCCTGGAGTCATCTTTCGCGATCCACAGGTGATGAAGAAGATTGCCCTGGCCGGAAAAAGGCGCGTGGACGGGCATGCGCCTGGTCTCTCTGGTCGCGATCTTGCCGCCTACATCTGTGCGGGCATTCGTTCCGATCACGAGTGCACGAGCCTTGAGGAGGCCCGGGAGAAGCTGTCTCTCGGCATGTACATCATGCTGCGGGAGGGCAGCGCCGCCAAGAACTTGCGTGATCTGTTGCCGCTGGTAAGCTCAAGGAATGCCCGCCAGTTCCTCTTCGTCTCGGACGATCGTCATCCTGCCGATATTCTGCAGGAAGGGCATATCGATTTCATGGTGAAGACCGTCATTTTAGAGGGACTGGACCCCATCGTAGCCCTGCAAATCGCGAGCTTGAATGCCGCCCAGTACTTTGGCCTATCCGATCTGGGGGCCATTGCACCAGGCTATCGGGCGGACATCGCAGTTCTTGATGGCATCGAGCATCCCCATGTGGTCCAGGTAATCAAGGACGGAATTGTTGTGGCGGAAGACGGCGACCTCATTGCACCGCTAAAGGCACCGGTCCCGGCCGGGCATAAAACGATGCACATCGGCCCCATCGGTGCCGGGTCGTTTATCATTCGTGCGGAAAAAGGTCCCGCGAGGGTTATCGGCATAGTCGCCAATCAGATCATCACCAAATCCCTTCGACTTACTCCCAAGATACTTGATGGGAGGGTGGTCTGTGACCTGGATCGAGACATCCTCAAGATAGCTGTGGTGGAGCGGCATCGGGCCACCGGCAACGTGGGTCTGGGCCTCGTGCAGGGCTTTGGCCTTGCGAGCGGTGCGCTCGCCACATCGGTCGCCCATGACTCGCATAACATTGTCGTTGTTGGAGCGTCAGACGAGGAGATGCTAGCAGCAGTCCTGGCTGTCAAGCAGATGGGCGGAGGGCTCGTGGCTGTGGAGAAAGGCGGGGTTTTAGCGAGCCTGCCTCTGCCGGTAGCCGGGCTTCTCTCAGAAGGGTACATGCGGGATGTGGCAGAGGGCATTTCAGAGTGCATTGATGCGGCTCATGCATTGGGGTGCAGGCTCCCGGACCCGTTCATGACGCTCTCGTTTCTCTGCCTGCCTGTGATCCCGGAGCTGAAGCTGACGGACAGGGGGCTCGTGGATGTGGGGGAGTTTCGGTTGGTAGGGATGTTTGGGGAGTAAGAATAAGAATTTTTCAAATTGGGGCTGGTCACGATTGCCGGTCGGCCTGACAAGGACCTTCACCCCAAAACCCTCAAAAGCATATTAAAGCAGGCCGGCATAATGCAGGCTGAATATGACTAGATACACGATCATTATAGAAAAGGGTGCTGCAAATTATTCTGCATACTGCCCGGACCTTCCCGGTGTTGCTGCAGCCGGCGAGACGGAAGAAGAGACTGCAGAGCTGATGAAGGACGCTATCGAATTCCACCTGGAAGGCTTGAAGGAAGAGAATCTTCCCATCCCGGAGCCGACGGTCACTGCTGGAAGCATAAAAGTGAGCGCTTAGCAATCCTTTTCTCCTCTCTTTCCCCTCCTCAAAATCAGCTCAATCTCATAGGATGATCCATCTTTGCCGCCGCTCCCAGTCTGGTTTCGCTACAGCCCCAAGAACTCCTACAGCATCGCCGCCCTCCTGCCGCTGGTCGAGGCTGGCCTCGCCCGTGAGCCGAGGTCCGGCATCATGCTCTACAGCTTGGCCACAGCCCAGGCTGAAGAGGTCTACGCCGAGGTGGACCGGGCCCGGTCAGTAGGTGCTGTGGACGCGGTCTACGTGGCCGGCGGACCGCACCCATCAGCTCTCCCTGAGGAGGCGCTGGAGCACTTCGACTTTGTAGTTATTGGCGAGGGTGAGGAGACGCTTCCGGAGCTGTTGCGGACGATTAGAGAGGGCAGCAATCCATCGGCCGTTTCCGGCATTGCCTGCAAGGTCGAGGGCCTGGTCCGGATCACAGAAAAGAGGCCTGCAGTGAACCTGGACCTCTATCCGCCGTTCTCCAATATCCTGGCCCCAATCGAGATCTCCCGCGGCTGCCCCTGGGGGTGCACCTACTGCCAGACCTCTCGCCTCTTCGGCACCTGCATGCGGCATCGGTCCATTTCAGTCATAGAAAGATACGCCCGCCGCCACAAGGATATCCGCTTTACCTCGCCAAACTCCCTGGCCTATGGCTCTGATGGCCGAAAGCCGAGGCTCGATAAGGTCGAGGCCCTGCTAAAAGCATTGGCCGGACAGAAGAAGCAGAAGCCAATATACTTCGGCACATTCCCTTCAGAGGTCAGGCCTGAATTCGTCACTCAAGAAGCCCTGGAGCTGATTACAAAATACTGTGCAAACAAAAGCATCAGCCTCGGCGGCCAGTCCGGTAGCCCCGCTGTCCTGCACCGCATTGGCCGAGGACACGGACGGGAGGAGATCGAGAGGGCATGCGAGCTTTCTCTGGACCATAGCCTTGTGCCCCAGGTTGATTTCATCTTCGGCCTGCCGGACGAGTCGGTGGTGGATCAGCGCCTGACCCTCGACCTCGTGCGCTGGATCGTCTCTAAAGGCGGCAAGGTGCGAGCGCACCGCTTCACACCCCTTCCGGGAACACCGCTGTGGGGCAGGCAGGCTGCACCTCTGGCCGAGGACGTGCAGGCCAGCTTAGGCAGGCTTGCCCTAGAGGGAAGGCTCACCGGAAGCTGGTCACGTGACCACTCCCACGAATGAATTCGTAGGCATCTACGACGAGTGAAAGTAATCTGGGCGGGGCACGATTCATCCCGCCTTTGAAAAGGCAGGGATTCTCTGCCCCTGCGCCCGACAATCC
>JAJRAX010000073.1 GCA_028679775.1 Methanothrix sp.
CTAATCTCTTTTAGCATAGTAATAGCAACGTTTACTGGAGCCTTCAACTCGCTTTTTCAAGCATTTGAGCGAATTGAGTATGTAGCCATGGGTGGCCTCTTAAGCAGCGTTTTTATGCTTATAGGTGCCGTCTATGTCATAAACCTAGGCGTTGGCGTATTGGGCTTTGCATGCATCTATGTATTCAGCAGCCTCATGGTTTTAGCTTATAGTCTGTTCATCTCCAAACGCAGGCTATTGACACATGCACTGCAGATTGATCGGGGAATGGTTTGGCCCATGATCTTAGAGGCTTTGCCATTTGGTCTAACTTCGCTATCGGGAATGATTTACACCTATGCAGATACCATAATGCTCTCTTCTCTTCAAGGCAATGAGGTTGTAGGCTGGTATAATGCATCTTATCGGCTAGTGCTTATGCTACTATTTATACCAAGTACTATTAACGTTGTGATCTTTCCCGTCATGTCCAGGTATTTTACATCTTCACCATCTTTCTTGAAACTGCTTTATGCAAAGTATCTCAAATTCATGTTAATTCTCTGCCTTCCACTAGGCATTGGCACTACCCTCATTGCCGATAAAATAATCTTGTTTGTATTTGATGTCGCGTTCGCAAAATCCATAATTGCTCTTCAGATTCTCATCTGGACAACAGTGCTCACGTTTGCTGGCGCAGCATTTGTAAAGCTTCTGGAGTCTACAAATAGGCAAAGGATCATCACCAAGATATCACTAATCTGCGTGGTAGTGAACGTATTGCTAAACTTATTGTTAATACCGAAATTCAGCTATGTCGGCTCTAGCATTGTTACAGTAGTCACAGAATTTGTACTTGTCGGCAGCATTATCGTATTAACCTATAGGCTAGGCTCCGGAATTCCTCTCTCTATTATTAAGGATTATCTGGTTAGAATTCTATTTTCATCTCTAATTATGTCCGCCTTTATATTGTATTTCCAAAATTTGCCTCTAATATATCTCATTATTTTTGCAGGATTTGTCTATTTTGTGACGTTATATTTAGTCCGTGGCATAGATAGTGAGGACATGATGCTCTTGCGACAGGCAATACATGGGTAATCTGCACATATGAGAATGATTTTATAGATCTACCGATTGGACGTGATACACAGATGAAATATGTGGAGATCTTCAGAGATACCAAGAATTGGTATAAATGCTGGTCAAATTATGCATCGGAAACCTTGATCGATTTTGCTGTTATTCTCTCTGGCAGCTCAAGCGTTCACCCAACCGGACCAGAGTTCCGGTGAATAGCAGATTTCTGGATTCAATCTCATGATATGGCAGAGGCAAAATGATCTCAGTGATATGTGTGTACAACAACAAAGCGATCTTGGATAGCTATCTCCTGAAGGGCATCAACGGGCAGACTGCCAGCTATGAGCTGATACTCCTCGATAATACCTCGGGAATATTTAAGTCCGCAGCAGGGGCGCTAAATCAAGGTGGGAGCAGTGCCAAAGGCGATTATTTGATGTTCGTGCACCAGGATGTGCTCTTGTCGTCGAAAGATTGGCTTGGGACTGTCGCATCGAGGCTAGATCGTCTGCCGAAGCTCGGCATTGCCGGTGTAGCCGGAGCTCGCGGACCGGGAAGGTGCGTCGTCACTAATTTGATGCAGGGCGATCCGCCGGTATCCGCAGGTCATGTGCAGATAGATCGTCCGGAGGCCGTGCAGACCCTGGACGAATCCCTGGTATTGATACCGAGAGAGGTTTTTCGCAAGCTCAAGTTCGATGAAGTGATCTGCGATGATTGGCACCTTTATGCAGTAGAGTATTGCCTGAGTGCGAGAAAGCTCGGTTATAATGTCTATGTTATACCCGATGGCGCTTATCACCACTCTCCGGGCACTTCTCTGTCCTGGAAATATTATCGCATCTTGGGAAAGCTCCTGAATAAGCACCGGGATGTCTATCCTGTCATCTTTACAACCTGTGGTAACTGGAAAACATCGTATCCAAAAATTGTTTATGTGTTGATTTGGCTGAGATACACAATAAAAGCTCGTTATGCAAGGGTTATCTAGTCGGGGTGAGAAACGAACGCAATCTCGAATAATCCTGATGCTGAATGGCTTTTCAGCAACCGTTGTGAAAGGTCCGTAGCAGGAGCGCCTTTTATAGCCAACGTTGCCTACTTGATTGCAGATATGAAGCCGTACTTTCTGCCCGTTAATTCTAAATAGTGGGACACCGACACAGCTTGGATTGATAACTGCATGTAGATGAAGGTCCGCATGATCTATAATTGTATAATGCGATCAGATAGAATGCATCAAAATCGAGAATTGATACGAAAATGTCTCACTGCACAATATTCGTTTTCATCTCCATTGGTGATTTAAAGTTATGGCAGTTTCTCCATACTATCATATAAATCCAAGAATCTCTATCTTAATTTTAAATTGGAATGGGTGGAGAGATACTATTGAATGCCTGGAATCGTTATATCAAATTAATTATACTAATTATAATTTGATATTAATAGATAACGGGTCTGAGGATTGCTCCCTTGAAATGATTAGGACTTATTTAAACGGCAAAAAGCCAATTACATCTAAGTACGTCGAATATACATTCGAGAATAAGCCTGTAAATATATTTGAGTATACAAATGATGAGGTCACGTCTGGGGGCGGCAGAGAGGATGAAATTGCCGATCTGCCTTCTCGCAAAAAGATAGTGATAATAATAAACGATAAAAACTACGGTTTTGCAGAGGGAAATAATATTGGGATAAGGTATGCCCTTAAATTCCAAAATCCTGACTACGTCTTGCTATTAAACAATGATACTGTGGTCAAGAACGACTTACTAGATGTGCTCGTAAACGCCATTAATAGCGATAAGCGTATTGGTTTTGCTGGGCCAATTATCTATAAATATGACGACGATGGTCGGAAAGATCTCATAAGTGTTGCGGGTGTAAATCTCCTCATGAGTAGAGGCAGTTATATGCGCATTGGTTCAGAAGAGATAGATATAGGCCAGTATCATGCTATTGCGACGGTGGATTGTCTTGAAGGATCGTGTTTATTAATAAGGAGAACTGCATTGGATAAAATAGGGCTTCTAGATCCTAGCTATTTTCTTTTTTGGGAAGAGACAGATCTGTGCAGAAGGGGTTTTGAAGCTGGCTATAGTTGCATAATCGTTCCAACCACAGGCATCTGGCATAAGACCTCCTCGTCGAAGCCAGGGGGGCTGGTAACGTATTATAAGACAAGAAATAGGCTCTGGTTTGTGAAAAGCCACGCCTCAGAGCAAGAGCTGTTGTCCTTTTTGGGCTATTTTTGCCTCTTTCAGTTCTGGGCAACAATTGCCTCATATATTTATCGCAAGGACCAAGAGAGATTATCAGGATTCTTGAAGGGTGTTCTTCATGGGATTTTGCCGAAAAAGGCGGTTGGATAGTGTTTAATATCAGAAAACTACGGAAAGAGTGTCAAGGGATTGAGTGTTAATGACAAATAACCCGTTGGTCTCTATAATTACGCCTACATATAATCATGAGAAGTTCATAGCACAATGTCTGGAAAGCGTTCTGGCTCAGACCTATCCTGATTGGGAGCAGATTGTCATAGATGATGGTTCAGACGATCGAACGGGAGATATCATATCCCAATATAGTGATAAAAGAATTAAACATATTCGACAAGAAAATAAAGGCATATGGCGGCTTGGCGAAACCTACAACGAAGCATTGCGGCTTTCAAAGGGCGATTATATTGCCATTCTGGAAGGAGACGATTTTTGGCCCCCTGATAAGCTGGAGATTCAGATGCGGTCCTTTAGACGTACTGATGCAGTTTTGAGCTGGGGAAGAGCTAAGGTCGTTGACAGCCACGGAGACCTGCTGGCAATTTTGCCGAAAGATGTGAAATCCTTCCAGGGTCTGTCCAAAGAGCAAGTATTAGGCCAATTGCTTCTGAGCAATCCCTTCATGTATCCCTGCACCATAATCTGCCGCAAAAGCGCGCTACTGTCCATCGGCGGATTCAAGCAGACCAAGGATGCACCCTATGTAGACGGCCCAACGTGGCTCGAGCTAAGCCTAATTGGCGAGTTTTTGCCCGTCGATGACGTGTTGGCTTACTATAGGAAGCATGATAATCAGATCTCATTCACTAAGAAGGCATCGATGATCAATGCCGGGCTTTACTCGATAGAATTCTTCAATAATCTTCCAGAAGACGTCAGGACCTCCGTGGAGAAGACAGTTGACGACTTGGATGCGAAATTGAAGCGCAAGAAAGTAAATAGCTATTATTATCTTGGAAGAGCTTATTTAAGAGAAGGCAATTTTTCTCTGTCAAGAAGGAATTTTTCCGAAGCAATATGCAAGGGGGATTCCGTCATCAAGGCAAAAGCCATGCTAGGGCTGATATGCTTATACTTCGGAATCGACCTAGAAAGGCTGGCGGAAGTTTACGATAGACGAAATCCAAAGGACCGATGATAAGTCCTTCTCCGTCCCTTGATCATGATGGTTGGTGAGCGATGATCGACTGCGAAATCCTGATGTTGATGCCCCTCTGCGAGCATCCAATTACCGGTGGTGAGATCTATAATCGCAAGTTGCACGATTATCTTGGGTCCAGGTACACCAAGGTGAAGAATATCACATGGCAGATCAAGCCTCACCATACAAAGCTTCAATTCTTCTTGAATTCCATGGAGCAAAATCTATCTTTATTGAAATTATTGGGGCAGCTTGAGGGAAGAACTATAATCATAGAAGACATTTCTTCAAGCTCGGACCTATTCCTATTTAATTTAATAATTAAGTATGCAAAGTGGCTCTTGGACAAGAAGATTCGTGTTATACCAATCGTTCATCACGTTTATGCTCCACTATTGGAAGGCGGATTGAAAAGAAGCCTGAAGCTTCAGGAAGAGCGCATATTCCTCAATTCTGCAGACGGTATTATCGTCAATAGCGAGTTCACCAAGAACTCCATCGAATCCCTTATCCACCACTCCATTGATATGGTTGTGGCCTATCCCGGCTTAAATGTCTCTTCCATCGCAAGAATCACGGAAATAGTCAAGGATAAAGAGAATTTGCATCTGCTTTTTGTAGGATACATTACGCCCCGAAAAGGAGTGGATACGCTCATAGACTCCTTCCGGGTTCTGGTTAAGGACTATGGTATTCATAACCTGATACTGGACCTGGTGGGCGATACAACCCGCGACCCAAGCTTTTTCCGCGAGATTCTGCGCCGCTGTGAATCAACCGGAATCATGGATAAGGTACGCATTCACGGTCGAGTAGCCTCGGATGAGTTGGAGATGCTTTACGCCATGGCGGATATCTTCGTCTTTCCTTCTATCTGGGAGGGATTTGGCATGGTCTTGATCGAAGCCATGTACAACCGTTTGCCTATAGTCACCACCAATGCGGGAGCGATACCATATCTAGTGAAGGACGGGAAAAACGGCATCTTGGTCCCTGTCAGAGATACCGAAAAACTTGCCAACTCAATCAAGAGGCTGATTGAATCCCCAGAACTCAGGCGAAGCTTTGCAGAATCCAATTTTCAACTGGCCATAAAGTTCAACTGGAATGAGTCCTTTTCCAAGATCGAGAGCTTTCTCAATAAGTCCTTTGATTAATGAAGTGAATCCACCATCTTCAAGAGCGCTGTTTCCCGTTTTGTCAGACCGAAATTGTCTTCTATTCTCTTTCTCGCAAGAGTTCCTTTGTCTGATTGCAGAGCTGTTTTGATTCCTTGCGCAGTCGCCTCTTCATCGCCAAAGGGCACATAAAAACCCGTATCTCCCACCACCTCAGGTAGTGCTCCTCTATTTGTGACTACCGGCACGCATTGACAGAGCATGGCTTCGGCCAGAGATATACCGAAGCCTTCATGGGCCGAGGCCTGCACATAAACTTTGGCCCTTTGATACCATTGGAGCAGCTCCTGGTCACTGACAAAACCAGCAAACCTCACATTCGGGGATGCGATGGATCTCAGGATGTTTATGGAATCATCCTGCTCCTTTCCGATCACAACAAATCTGGCCTCCGGCACCAGACGGGCGGATTTGACAAAGGTCTCTAGCCCCTTCCTTTGCAGATTGGAGTGGCTCACTCCTCCTACTGTTATCACCAGGTCCTCTTTTTTGCCTCCTGGTGAGAAGGAGTCTATATCCACACCGTTATAAATGACCGTAATTTTTTTTGGTTGAGCCCATCTCAGAGCCTCTCTATTTGTGGATTCTGATACGGACAGCACTAAGTCGGCAAATCTTAAAGAAAATAAAGTCATCAATCTCTTGTCCCAGGTGCGGGTGAACTGGCCGTAATTGATCTCAGGAACGCAGGCAACATCGTAGCCGCCGGCAATCACAATGGATTTCTTGCCGAGCAGCTTTGAGAACAGGACCGCTGCAGCAGAATGCCCGGATGCAAACCAGGAGAAAGAATAATCGCATTTCCATACCGATGCAAGAATCTTGAGTATATCGGCCAGTCGCCTGTAATTGACTCTCATAACTTCAAAACGCCGGGCTAAAATCTCTTCGTCATGCCGCACAAAAGAGGAAAAATCGTAATATATAAGGGCGATCTTCATCATTTATGTCCTAATGCATGTTCTGATGCGAAGCATTCTCCAGAACTTGTTCATATTTGCCGGCGATCTTTCTCCAGTCATATTTTTCGGCCAAATACCTGTATCTCTTTTCGTCAATTTCTTCAGCCAAGACCTTCTTTACCTGCAATATAAAGCTCTCCACATCGTCGTAGTAGTATATCTCGTCTCCCAGCAGCTTTTCTAGCGAGATCATGCGGCTGGAGAGCACCGGCCTGTCGCAGGCGAGATAATTGAAGACCTTTCCGCCTGCTGCGTACTCGTTCTTCTTCATCATCTTCAGGGGATTGAGGCCGATGTCCATGGCTGAGATATAGCGGGAGAGATCCGCATACTTTACTGCTCCCGTGAAGACAATCCTGTCGCTGACACCTAAATCGTCAGCCATCTTCTTTATTGTGTCTGCATAATCCGTAAAAAGCCCTGGGCCCACTACGAGCAGGGTCGCATCGATGCTCGGCAGGGCAGATACCACGGTCTCCAGATCAACCCAGTGTTCGAGGGAGCCCACGTAGCCTAAAACAGTGCCCTTCAAGCCCAGGGCGCTCTTGGCTTCTTCCATAGGCAGAGGCCTCAGGACTCTTGTATCCACCCCGTTGGCAATTACAGAGATATCTTTGACGCCTATTTCGCGCAAGAATTCGGCCAGCTCTTTTGTCACAGTTATCACTGCATTGGCAGCACGGAGGTTGAACCTGGTGATTCGGCTTACCACCCATTTGATGATCTCTCCGAGAGCTGAACCCGGATAGTAAATCGATGCCGATTCTTCCAGGTGGTCAAGATAATCGAAGACGACCGGCGCTCCTGCAAAGTTGGCTGCAAAGGATGGCAGGATATTGGTCGAGAGAATAACGTCTATGTCCTGGCTCTTTACTATGCTTCTGATCTTCCATAAGTGGTACGGAAAGTTTGCCAGATAGTAGGTGGATGGGTCTTCGGCTGAAATCCAGTCGGCTTTCAAGAGCCTGCACTTCGTCTCCCTGGCCTCAAGCTTCGAGAACCTTTTCAGTTGGAAGTGCAGGACATACACATCGTGCTCCTCCGCCAGAAGGTCGAAGATGAAATTGAGCCGGTTGGGCACAGGATGTCTGATCCAGTCCGTGGTGGGAATTACCAGTATCTTCATTTTTTCTCGGGTCCTATCAGCTTTTGTACTAACTGCTTATGTGACTTCCTCCTCTGCCTAAAGACCGGGGCTTCCTACTTCTAAGATACTGACGCTTACCCGAAAGTGGTTTCGGGCCGGAGGTCAGATCTCCATAGGCTCCACCCCTCAGTCCAAGAGTGAGAATGTTCAGGGCTGCGTTGTGATCCCTATCCTGCCTGAGACCGCAGACAGGGCACACATGAACCCGTTCCGAGAGATCTTTGGCAACGAGTATTCCACAGCCGGAGCACATTTGAGATGTATTTCTCGGGTCAACGAATACAACGCTTTTGCCAGCTCTTTCAGCCTTGCTCTGCGTTAAATGTATCAGTTTTCCCCAGGAAACGTCCTGAATATGCTTTGCTAGATTATGGTTCTTGAGCATACCTGAAATATTCAGGTCTTCGAATACTATTATGTCGGCA
>JAJRAX010000006.1 GCA_028679775.1 Methanothrix sp.
GGTTCATTCTCAGGTTTTACAAGATGTGGTCCTGAGGGTTAACCTTGCATTCAGAGCATTCTTCCGAAGAGTTCAATCCGGCGAAGAAGTGGGTTATCCTCGCTTCAAGGGAAAGAACAGATACGATAGTATCAGTTACACTCAAAGCGGATTCTCTATAGATGGTAACACCCTCTGGCTATCCAAGATAGGAGAAATCAAGTTCTACTTGCATAGACCAATTAAAGGATACGTTAAGAGGCTGACCATTCGTAGATCTTCTACAAAGAAATGGTACGTATCCTTCATGGTAGAGGAGTCTATCAACCATGTCCTTGAACCCTCAGAGAAGGTTATAGGAATAGACATGGGTATCACAAACTTTGCCGTGTTATCTGACGGCGAGTTGATAGAAAACCCCAGGTTCCTGTTGGCTGACGAAGAGAGGCTTAAAGCAGCACAAAGCAAACGTGATAAGCTACCAAAGGGTTCTCCTGAACGGAGGAAAGCAACCAAAGCAGTAAACCATCTGTATGAAAGGGTTGCCAACAGGAGAGAGAACTTCGCTCAACAGTTAAGCAGGAAGCTGGTTAACTCGTATGGTATAATTGCATTTGAAGATCTTAATATAACCAATATGACCCAAAACCACAACCTGGCAAAAAGCATCCTTGATGCATCATGGAATAAACTTGTACAATACACTATCTACAAAGCGGTAGATGCTGGTAGGAAGGTTGTACTTGTAAATCCCATGAATACATCTCAGATGTGTTCAGGTTGTGGCCAGATAGTCAAAAAGGATCTCTCTATCAGAGTCCATGATTGCCCTTACTGCGGTTTGACTCTGGATAGAGATCTTAATGCTTCGAGGAACATTCTGAGATTGGGATTACAATCTCTGGCGCAAGCCTAGATGCCCGCCAATTCATTGGCGGGAGTAGTCACACTCTTTGTTTGATGAGATAAGCCACCAGCTCGCAGGAGAGCTTTGTCTCTCTGGAGACTGCGTTTGCAATGTCTTTTGCATCCGCGCCGCTGGCCCGCAGGCGATCAATTCTCTTCATGATCTGCTCATCGATGTTGTAGTATTCATCTATGTCCTTTCTGTGTCCCCAGACATCGCCCTCAACCAGCTCAACTCCCTGTATTTGCAGGAACATCTCACTGGCTTTGGATAGGGTTCTGCGGTAAGATGATGGGACCTGGACCACACGGATGCGGGGACAGTTCTGGAGGAGCTTGAAGATATCGGTGTTTGCTGCCCGGAAGGCCAGGTGCACCATCATCTCGTTCTTGTTTAAATCACCAATCTCATTTCTAGAACTGACTACCCGTAGCTTCATCGTCTCGTCACCGTTATGAAATTCTATTATCCGTTTCAACTTCTTGCTCTCGCTCCTGGAATATAAGCTTATGCATTTAAAGCAAAATTGCTCATAATTGGCATTATTTCCCTGAACGAAATTTCACAGGGAATCCGTTGCGGTGATTTTGAGCACATAAAGCTGCTCGAAAAAACATCTCTTACTTGCGACTACAATCGCAGTCAGGCCTGAGGCGCATGCAGTCTCTTGTACTTCTCTGATGCCGGTATGGCTCGATATAAGCAACAGTGCCCTGCCGCCCGGGCGCAGATGTGTACTCAGATCTTTGAGAAATCTTTCTACAGTCTCCCGTCCGTTTGCTCCTCCGTCCAGTGCATAGTCTATCCATCGTCCCGTTCTCTCTTCTGGATTTATGGGAAGGTATGGCGGATTGAAGAGCACCAGGTCGAAGCATCCTGAGATTCCCCTAAATAGATCTGCTCTCACCAACTCGACTGTGCCGGCCATAGCCCGCGCCCTGGCTCTGTCTTTCGTTACCCGGATGGCATGAGGATTGATGTCTGTGGCAATGAGGCGGCGCACTTTTGGGGCCAGATCGACAGAGAGAATGCCTCTGCCAGATCCTATCTCCAGGACGAGGTCCTCTGGGCTGGCCTCTGCCAGGGCAGCATCCAGGAGGAGGTAGGTGTCCTCGGCTGGCGGGTAGACATCGTCCTCATGATCATCGTTGTCCACGTTACTATCCTCGTCTTTTGCATGCCAAAATATTGGAAAAAAACGAATTTAGAGCCCGGTGGCTGCTGCCAGCTCAGAGCTCTGGTTTTTATCTTGGTTGCCCTCTACAAGGGTCACGAGGCTGCCAATGTTCCAGAGGTAGAGGTACCTGATGCTGTTGTCTCCCCGGATGTCTTTGATCTGCAATGCCTCATGATCATTGATTGTGGCAATTTCGAACAATGGCAGGCCTCTCTTCAACATGTCCTCGTATTGGGATTTGAAGTTGGAGATGGCGGCAATTGCATGCTCTTCATCTGATAACTGGATCAGGGTGATCTTGGCATCGTAGGACTCGCCTGGGTTGCCCCACTGGTATATTCCCACGGATGCATTGGCCGGGCCGATATCTTTTTCGCCCGAAAAGTCCTCGATATATTTGGTCATATTTACGCTGCTGTCCATCTCTGGCAGAGCTGCCAGCAGCTTGAAGCCCTCAGGCAAATTCTCTTTGGGGACTGCCGGGATTGCTGTTGATGCGTCCGGCAGGTCCTTTGCCAGGCAGACAATGCTGGTAGACAGCACCAGAGATATGAATAGTATGCAGATTATATTCTGTGATCTCATGAGGTGGGCTGTTGTCTTTCCAAGTCCATAAGGCTTGTGAGCCGGAGTGGCGGCTCTTCATTCGACGCTGGTGATAATTGAAGGTGTTTGCTTAATGTTTTGGCCAGGTCGTCCATCTTTACCGGCTTCGCCACGAAGTCGTTCATTCCGGCTTTCAGGCAGGTGTCCCTGCATTCAGGGGTGGCGGTGGCGGTGTGGGCGATGATCTTGGGTTGCATGTTTAATGGATAGCGCTTCCGAATCAGTCGGGTGGCTTCCAGGCCGTTCATCTCCGGCATTCTCAAGTTCATCAAGATTATATCATATGGCTGGCGATCCAGTGCCGTCAGCACCTCTTTTCCATTGGAGACTGCATCAACGCTGTAGCCCAGGTGCTTAAGCATAGCGGATGTCGTTTTCCTGTTGGATTCGTCATCTTCTGCAATCATTATTCTTGCAGAGCCAGAGGCTTTGTCGGACATTTTATCAATCTCCTGTGGCTGGATGATCCGTCCTCCATTTCGCATCGATGCAGCCCAAAGTGTTTGCAGATCTTTTTAATAAATTACAAACTGTTAAGTAATTACTTTCTACTATATTTATAACTTTCTATGTAATAAATTTGGCCTAAAAAGTTATTAATAAACTGATATTTTTTATTCAGAAAGATTTGCGATTATATCTGCAGCAGCAGCTCGTCCTCTCCCACGACGATATCCGGATAGCTCCGGACGGTGGCAACAGCGTCCCGGCGCATTTGGGTGCTCGTGTACCTTCCTGCGTCGAAGTGGGTGAGGGCTAGGCGTTTCGCTCGCGCCCGAGAAGCGATGTCTGCGGCGTCCTGCGGGTTGAGGTGAGGCCAGACCGGGCTCTTTTCTCCAGGAAGGAAGGCGCATTCGGCAATGAGGAGATCAGCGTCCTCTGCGAGCAGCACGGCGTTCTCGCAGGCTCCGGTGTCCGGGCAGTAGGTGATGATCTTGCCGTCCAGGTCGAAGCGGTAGCCCATGCAGGGTGAGGCGTGCACGAGAAAGCGGCAGTCCAGAGGGAAGGGCAGCTTGTAGGGACCTGGGGACAGCTCCCGAATGGTCACCGGATAAGGCAGGTGGTCCAATGACACTGTGAATGGCTCGTTGACGATGGTGTTGAGTGCTGCCTGTGTCCCCTTCTGGCCGAAGATCGTCAGGCCAGCGAAGCAGAACTTGCTGAGGATGTGCAGGCCCTCGATGTGGTCCAGATGGAAGTGCGAGAGGAAGATGTAGACCGGAAGGTTGTCATTGATGTAGCGGTCTGCTTTGTAGATGCCGTTTCCTGCGTCGAGGATGATGTGGTACTTCTCAGTGTTGATGAGTGTGCAGATTGTGCTGCCGGTTGGGCTGTCGTACCAGCCGTTGGTGCCGAGAAAGATGATTTGCATGGTTAATTCTCCTGTTCGGAGGGCTGCCA
>JAJRAX010000074.1 GCA_028679775.1 Methanothrix sp.
CCATCCTTGAGCCCAGCCGTCACTACCTCTATCTCGGCTCGCCTCAAAATGTCGATGACGCAAATGGCCTCAATCTCCTCAAAGCCATCTGCCAGTGGCACCAGAATTCTCATGTCCTCTTCATCTCCTCAGCGAATTATTAACATGCATATCTTATATCTATTACTATGATCGACTTCATTTGTTACTATTTTAAAATTATTTGCTTCACAAATTTTATGATTGAGGCGCAAATATCTTTATATAATTCGATGACTTGAGCTTTATTGCTGCTATTCGTGCAGATTGCTAACCATAAAACCGCAGGCAGATGTTGGTCATGGAATTGAAGAACTCGCAAAACCTGTATCTTATGATGATGTATGTCTACCTGAAAGCCTACAGAGAAGCCCTCACTGACTTCGAGGTAGCAGTAAAGGATTCCAGCTATCTCGATACGGCATTGATGGCCGTACAGCAGAAATACAAAGAGAAGATCGAGCGCTTCGAAAGAGAGATGACGTAAGCGACATCAAATTGCCGATATTGAAAGCTAATCCAAACTGCGGCTATCGCAACCTACAATAATCCGCCCACCCTATTTTGCATCATGCTCTGCCTGCGCTGCGGAGGATGCTGCCTTCACCTTGATATCTTCGTCGTCAACCCGGCCAGCATCCGGAAAGACGGCAGCATCGATCCCGCCGACCCTGAGAGCATGATCTTCAAGCCCTCCGGAGAACGCTGCCCGCACCTCTCCTTCGAGACCGCTGCTGAAAAAGGCGGAAGGATCGCAGTCTGCACCATCCACCACATGCCCTGCTATCAGACAACGCCCTGCCAGCAGTTCGAGCAGATCGGGGCCGCGGACGATGTCTGCGTCATGAAGGCGTACTTCGAGACGCTGGGGAAATGATCGACAATAAAAATATTTAAAAATTCCTGAAGGCGCACTCCACATCTGGGCACGCTTCAGGAACCTTGAATCTAAAAGTATTTCTTCGCAGTCTCCAGGCACCTGGCCATCAGATCTGCCGCCCGATCAACATCGCTCAATGAGAGGACCTCGACTGGAGAGTGGATGTATCGAGTGGCCATGCTGATCACGCCTGTAGGAATGCCTGACTTGGTGAGGTAGATTGAAGTGGCGTCCGTCGTCCCGCCGTCTGAAGCCTCCAGTTGCACAGCAATGCCGAACTCGCGGGCAGTGCCGACCATCCATTCGATAACCTGAGGAGATGCCATGATTCCCCGCCCGGATGCGTCTGCCACAACCACTACCGGCCCTTTGCCCATCTCAATTGGAGCGTCCTTCTTATCGATGCCAGGATGATCTCCGGGAATTGTGACATCTGAGGCAATGGCCACATCGGGGTCCAGGCCAAAGGCTGCGACCTTTGCGCCCTTCAGGCCCACCTCCTCCTGAACAGTAGCCACTGCATAAATCGTGGACTTCGAGCTGGTTCTCTTCAAGGCCTCAATCATTGCTACGAGGCCTGCCCGGTTGTCGAAAGCCTTTCCGGTTACCCGGTCGCCCTGCAGAGAGGCAAATGTCCTGTCAATGGAGATAGGCGTGCCGACAAAAACTCCAATGGCCTCCGCCTCTTTATCGCTGACGCAACCGATGTCTATGAACATGTCTTTGCCCTCGATGATCTTCTTTCTCTCCTCATCCTTCATGACATGAGGTGGCTTGCAGCCGATGACGCCCGTGATGGGCCCGGATCTCGTGTGGACGATGACCCTTTGGTTCAACAGCGTCTGATCAAACCAGCCGCCGATCCTGATGAACCTGAGGAACCCCTTCTCGTCAACCTGCTTGACCATGAGTCCGATCTCGTCTGCATGGGCTTCGAGCATGATAGAAGGCTTCTCTCCCTTCTTGATCCCGATGAGGTTTCCCAGTTTGTCCAAATGGACCTCATCTACATAAGGTGCAATCTCTTCTTTTACTATCTCCTGGACTGATCCTTCCCAGCCGGATATGCCGTGCGCATTGCTCAGCTTCTCCAATAACGTTTTGATATCGCTCATCTGCTCATCTCTTGAAACATTTGGAATAAATAATATATGATTTACTCTTTTGTCAGGTCATCCTGACCCTGGCACCCTCATTTCTGGCGCGGGTGAACAGCACATCTCCGCCTACCTCGCTCATGACCTCTTTGGCTGCGGCCTCGATGTCTCTTCCTCCCGTATCGGTTATGGCATAGACTGCTGGGCCAAATGAACTGAGCCCGGAGCATACGGCTCCAGCCTCTCTCATGGCTGCCATGAGCCCGTGAACAACTGGATCTTGCAGCATTACCTCAACCCTTTTAAAACCGATCTCCTGGATCCTGTTCACCGCTGCTCCGAAGTCATCCAGATTCTCTTCGACAACAGAAGGCATCATCCTCACCAGTATCTGATAGCATAGCTCATGCACCTCGCTAGCGGGAAGCGGGCAGTACTCCCGGAAGATGTCAGCCTCCCGCGCGCCGTGAGCGCCCTGGGCAATGTCAGGCAGGGCCAGAATGATCCTCCAGTCTCTCGGAAAATCGTGTCGGGCGATGACTGGCGCAGGCCTGACTCCGCGGGAGGCAGAAGACGGCGAGAAGCTCATCTTCTCCTTTCCCGGACCGAAGCTGTGGCCTCCGTCAATTAAAAAGCCTCCTCTCTCAAAGGCTGCAGTGCCAATCCCGCTTGTTCCGCCCCGAGAGATGATCCTAGCTATCTCGCGCACGGACAGAGGCCTATCGTAAAGCTCGCAGATGGCTTTCGCAGCAGCCATTCCAAGTTGAGTGCCGCCTCCAAGTCCCATGTGCATCCTGTACGCGCTCTTGATGAACATATGCGCCCCGCCTAAACCCAGATGCTCTTGCACCGCGCGGGCAGCTCTGAGAGCCCTATCTTGGTTCTCGCCATCGACCTGAAGATCCTCGCTCCTCTCGGCCTCCAGAAGAATGTTTGGCTCGTCTAAAGAGATTCCTACGCCGCCGTCCACCCGCCCAATGCTGCCCGTTAGGTCGGTTAACGTCAGATGAATCCGCGACGGCGTCTGGATTATCACCCGTCTCTCATCCCTGAAGCTATTGTAGGGGAAGGTCTCCCGAATGGATATAAGCGGAGTGCCGCGGCGGATGATCTTGTAGCTTCTTGTTAGCATTGTCTCGCGAGGAAATATGCCAAAAGCGCGGCAATGCTCATGGCCGGCAGGCAGAAATGCGGTGCTGGTGATCTCACGGCGGCTCTCGATACGATGCTTTTTCAATATGACTCCGATTGGAATATCGGCTTTGGTGAGGTCATCTTTGAAGTCAGGCTCAAGCCTTGCGAGAGGCGTATGGGAGACCGCATAAATCAGAGCCTCTCGGTTGTCTTTCTTTATAAGGAGCACTACCCGAAAATTGACGCTCTCCCCAGGCTTTATTTGCAGCTCCTCAGCCACGGATTCGTCAGCCGGCACGACGCTTTGCACGAGGGTTTTTATCTCGATCGGACTCTCTGTAACCACCTCCAGAAGATCAGTTACAGATCCGTCTGTTCCGAGAAGCATCTTCTGGACGGGACTTAACCTTCCGAGGATCTTTTCCAGCTTCAAAATCTCTGTCGCCGGTGAGAAGTTGGATTGGAGCATAAAAATAAATCCTCCGGCTGGAATAAAGTTTTTCCCCTTCCAAAGGAACTGAGATCTATGACGTCCAGAATATCGGGATTTTACAGGCTTGCTCCCTCAGAGAGGCTTCTCGCCGCTGCAGAGCAGGCCTCCATAGGAAAAGAGGAGATAGACCAGGTAGAAAGGGGTCTGTCTCTTGACCAGGCTGACAAGATGGTTGAGAATGTGGTAGGCATGTTCCAGGTGCCTCTAGGGGTCGCCACCAACTTCGTAATCGATGGCCGAGAGGTTCTCATACCCATGGCCACCGAGGAGCCTTCAGTCATTGCTGCCGCCAGCAACGGAGCCAGGATGGCCCGGGAAGGCGGCGGCTTCGTCACCACCAGCACTGGGCCCGTCATGCGCGCCCAGATCCAGGCCACTGGAATCGTCGATCCCTATTCCGCACGTCAGGCCATACTGCATCACAAGGATGATCTGATGAAGATGGCCAACGACAAGGATCCAATGCTCGTTAGGTTCGGCGGAGGCGTCAAGGATATCGAAGTCCAGGTCATCGACTCCAGGCTGGGGCCAATGGTCGTCACCCACCTCATAGTGGACTGCAGAGACGCGATGGGCGCCAATGCAGTCAATACCATGGCCGAGGCGCTAGCCCCCAGAATCGAGCAGATAACCGGCGGACGGGTGTATCTGAGAATCATATCCAATCTAGCTGACCTGCGCTTAGCTAGGGCTCGTGCGGTCTTCAAGGCAGAGGAGATTGGAGGGCACGAGGTTGTTGACGGGATTCTCTTGGCGGCAGAGCTCGCGCAGGTCGATCCATACCGGGCGGCAACTCACAACAAGGGCATCATGAACGGCGTGACCGCGGTTGTTCTGGCCACAGGAAACGATACCCGCGCTGTAGAAGCCGGAGCCCATTCCTATGCTGCAATCGACGGCCGGTATAAATCATTGACTCGCTATGAGAAGAACCGGGACGGGGATCTGGTGGGAAGCATTGAGATGCCTGTGGCCGTGGGCCTTGTTGGCGGAGCTACGAGGGTCCATCCGGTGGCAAAGACTGCAGTCAAGATTCTGGGCGTCAAGAGCGCTGACGACCTATCGAGGATAATCGCAGCAGTTGGCCTCTGCCAGAACTTCGCGGCGCTGCGCGCTCTCGCCTCCGAAGGAATTCAGAGAGGACACATGTCTCTTCATGCCAAAAACGTAGCAGTACAGGCTGGAGCAAAGTGCGACATGATTGAGATCGTTGCCGCCCGCATGGCTGCGGAGCGCAGGATTAGCGTCGATCGGGCCGTTGAGCTGATGGCAGAGCTCAATGATAAAGCCAAGGGGAACACTTGAGCAACGATTTGAGCGAAGGTCGCGGCAGCAAAAGCCGCAGCAGCTACAGGATCGGGGCTCTCGGACCAGAGGGCAGCTATTCGGAGAAGGCGGCTCTTCTCTGGTCCAAGACCAGACCTGGCGCCTCGTTGGTCTATTTTCCGGACTTCGAGGCGGTGCTCGATGCTGTGCAGGCTGGCGGAGTCGAGGCCGGGATGGTCCCGGTAGAAAATAGCCTGGAGGGAGCAGTAACTGTGGTAATGGATCTGCTCTTGCGTCTGGATGTCGTCATTGTGGGAGAGGTGAACCTTCCTATCAGGCACTGTCTGGTTGGTAGAGGAGAGGAAGATATCAAGGTCATCCTCTCTCATCCCCAGGCATTGGCCCAGTGCCGGCAGTACCTGCGAGAGCATTATCCCAACGCAGAGGTAAGGACCACCGGCTCAACCAGCCACGCCGCCCGCCTGGCACAGGAGTTCCCTGAGATGGCGGCCATTGCCGGCCAGGAGACCGCAGAGAGATATGGTCTTACAATCCTGGCCAGGGAGATTCAGGATGCAAGCGACAATGTCACTCGCTTTATTGTAACCGGAAGGGAGGGAATAGCTGCTACCGGACGGGACAAGACATCGCTGATCATCTACCTTGACAAAGACAGGCCAGGTGCCCTCTTCTCCATTCTGGAGGAGTTTGCCAGACGCAGCATAAATTTGACCCGTATCGAATCCCGTCCTAGCAGGAAGGGCCTAGGAGATTACTATTTTTATATTGATCTAGAAGGGCATATGCATGATAGTGCCGTAGGTGGAGCAATAGATGCCATAAAAGAAAAAGCGGCCATGATCCGGGTGCTAGGATCTTATCCGCGGGCATGATCTCCGCGACTCGAGACAAATCGAAGACAAAAAAGTTCTAACCGACACGTATATAAACTAGTTCGGACTTGTAAGATAGGTTGCATTGGCATTGATTCAAGGAGCTTTTCTTGCGATGTTTTTGTGGCATAAGTCGATTTTCTAAATCGATATAACGGTACGTGAAATTAAATGGAAAGATACGGAAGCGGCAGCAGCAGAGGCGGCTATGACAGCGGCCCCAGAGAGATGCACGATGTTACCTGTTCAGAATGTGGCAAGACATGCCAAGTACCCTTCAAGCCGGATGGCTCAAGGCCAGTCTATTGTAGCGATTGCTACCAGAAGCATAAGCCGGCAAGACCACCCAGAAGATACTAATTGATTTGATTGGATCAGAAAAGTGCAGGGGCCTAGTTTGTCCCTGCAACCTTTGATTCACAACACAGTTGCGTTTTTCTATTCGTGAAACTACACTTTTTCGGATAGATAGCTCTTCTTGGTCATCGGATTTTCTGCAAAAAATATTATTACTAATAAATAATTAAAAATTAGATGAAAAATTAAAATTGAGATGGAAAATGATGGCAATACAGTTTACCAAAAAAGTGATTGATGACGATTTCGTGGACGAAATTCTGATGGAGGCATCAGACGGCTATGGCGATTTGATCGCAGCCGCTTTGGTCCATAATATCAGTTTGAATTCTCTGCAAAACAGAGTAATGGAATTGCGCCATAAGAGGGTATCATGGATCTCGTAAATGAGAAGAAGGTGCATTATTCGTCTGAAGCATGCGCCAACTGCGGGTGCCACTCTTTGGAGTCAAAAGCAGCGAGAACCTCCGGCAATCCTGGGCTCTGTCAATTCTGTCTTGATGAGAGGCATGCCTCCCTGGATGATATGAGGAAGAACGTTAAAGAGGAGTTCGAACTGAGCCAATCTCCTGTTATTCGCAGTTGCTTTTTGCGGCTGCTTCTCTCAGGAGATGTGGACCTCGCGCCAGCAGGTTGGAGAACAGGAATGGCTCTGGGGTTTGAGCTGAAGGGTGCAGGCTTTGCCCTTCCGGAATCAAGGAAAATACTGCTCAAGGCGCGGGCGAATGAAAGACTGCTGGACCGTCTTCTTGACAATATCTATAAAAAGAAAGGTCATGAGTCTTTCACATGCGATCAGATGCGGGGAATGGATGTCATCTGTGACCAATGCCCCGGCCAATACATGAAGGCGCATCGCGAGTATAAGACCGAGATCTGCTGAAGAAATAGCAGATTATATTTACCTGTACGTCATCTCTCTTCATAGATGGCTGAAACGAAAAACTACTGGGAGATGCAAAAGTCCTTCTGGAAAACGCCTGTCGGAATCGTGATCTGGTCTTGCCTCCTGTTTGCTTTCCTAGGCGGTGGCCTTTTAGCACTCAATATCTTTGGCAGCCCCTATCCGATTATCGAATCCTTTCATGCTGATCCCATTGTAGTGAGTCCCGGCGAAGCATCAAATTTGAGCTGGAGCGTTATAGGCGCGAGCAGAATAGTGATCGATCAAGGCGTGGGAGCGGTTGCCCTCAAGGGTTACACTGAGGTGATGCCCCATAAGACCACAGAATACACGCTAACAGCCACTAACGGAACGATAAACAGGTCCATGAGCCTCAAGATAATGGTAGATGAGCCATGAAGTTCTTCTCGATTTTATTGCTGCTATTGCTCGTCTCAAGCGCATCGCATTTCCTCTTTTCTGTCACAGCTCTGGCCATGCAGGACGAGGCCTACGGGATAGTCACAAACGTTGTGGATGGCGATACCTTTGATGTGACCATTGAGAAGGCAAACTCCAAGATCACTCACAGCATTGAGAGGGTTCGCCTGGCTGATGTTGATTCTCCAGAAATGGAGTCCGAAGACGGACCCGCGGCCAGGGACTTCACATATGCTGTCCTCATGAATAAGAAGGTCTACCTGGACATTGACGACCTCTCCGAAAAGGGCCAGGACTCCTACGGACGGCTGATCTGCCTGGCTTACATGGCAGGAGTCTACGGCCAGCCGTTGTCTGCTCCAAACTTCAACCGCCTGCTGGTGGACAGCGGCCACGCCCGGCTGAATAACTTCACAAACAACGAGTTTGATCCCGATGACTGGCGGACCGGCGGAGAGGACTCCTCAGGGATGACAAATCCGCTGGAGGGATTTGGGCAGGACCTTCAGCAGAACATAAAGGACGAGATTCTCCCCCAGGTCCAGGAGTCGGCAGGAAAGACACTGGACCAGGCTACCCGAAGGATCTGGACCTGGGTGAAAGGGCAGATGGGGAATTAATCACCCCACAAAACCTAGCTTCATTGCCATAGCAAGGGCTTCATCTGCTTCGTTTGCCCTTCCGAGAGCCTGAAGGGCTGAGCTCTTTGTATTCCAGGCCTCAGACAAATTCCCATTCAGTTCGATTGACTTTTCTGCGGCTTTCAATGCCTCTTCATACCTGCCCAGATTATTCAGAGATGCGCCTTTGTTGTTCCAGGCCTCGGACATATTCCCATTCAGTTCGATCGCCCTGTCTGCAGCCTCCAACGCCTCTTCATACCTGCCCAACTTATTCATAGATACGCATCTGTTGTTCCAGGCTTCAGGCATGCTCCCATTCAGTTCGATTGCCTTGTCTATGGAAAGCAGCGCCTCTTCATATCTGTCCAGGTTGTTCAGAGAAGCGCCTTTGTTGCTCCAGGAATCTGGATATTGTGGATCAAGCTCAATTGACTTATTTACAGCTTCTAATGCCTCTTCATACCTTCCCAGGTTATTCAAAGTGGCACCTCTGTTATTCCATGCCTCGGAATACTGTGGATCAAGTTCAATTGCCTTATTTGTAGCGTTCAATGCCTCTTCATATCTGCCCAGGTTGTTCAGAGCCACTCCCTTGTTGTTCCAGGCATCCGGATATTGTGGATCAAGTTCAATTGCCTCATTTGTGGCGTCCAATGCCTCTTCATACCTTCCGAGGATGTTCAGAGATACTCCTTTGTTGTTCCAGGCATCGGCGTAGTTCGAATCGATCTCTATTGCTCTGTCGTAGCACTGGATCGCCTCAATGTACCTGCCCTGATAAAAGAGAGCATTGCCTTTTTGAATCCATCCTCTGGCGGAATCAGGTGTGATATAGGTGATCGAATCACTGCCCACCCCGCATCCCGGCATGTTCACGAAGACCTGAACGGTCCTGTTCTCGGATGGGGTTGAGTCCGGCGACGTGTACTCAATCACATAAGACTCGGTTATTATCCCCTGGAACTGATCCAGAATGGCAGAGAAGTCTGCGGATCTCATATCAATCCACAGGCTGTTAGCCTGGGCTGCCAACGTTGCCAAGTCTGCATATCTGGCAATATCTGAGCGCGGCACGTCCGGATCAGCATTCGGATCGCTAAAATCAGGAGATACTGCTATGAATGTTGCTCCCGCGTTCAATAAATCATCCTTAACATCATCTACAGAATAGGATGAATTGGATTTGCCATCCCCTTTTTGATAGGATAGCTCGTCAGATATCACGATTACGATCTTCTGAGCATCAGGTCTGAATCCAAAAGATAGCGCCCTCTCGATTGCCTCAAGTGAGTTCTCAGGCAAATTGAAGTTGCCGCCAGATGCAGAAAGGTTGCCAATTGCATCCTTAAATGATTTTGAGTCGCTCGTCCACTTGCTCTCGGTTGTAATTATGTCACCGTTGAATGTAACAAGAGAATATCTGGCATCAAAATTGCTGGAATTAATCTTTTGGGTCAGGTCAGTGACCTTTGACTTCAAGGCTCTTATCTCGTCATCCATGCTGCTTGTGTTATCAAAGACTACTGCAAGATCGATCTTCTGGCCTGTAGCGTTGCCTGTGAAATAGCAATCATCGATTGTCAGGCTGTTGCCATCTTCCTCAACCTCGAAGTTATCTTTTTTAATCTCGCCAGCCGATGAACAGGACCCATCGATGAAAAGATTGACCTTCATCGTCGGGAAGGCGGTTGAATCTAGCCCGACAATAGTAACCGCACCATTTCCTGAAGAATGGGATTGTCCGTCCGCAGGAAAAGCGATAATAATCATAGGCAAAACGATAAAAAGAGTCAATATCCTTCGAAGCATTATCTCTCCTTCCAACTTCATTTCATTTCCA
>JAJRAX010000075.1 GCA_028679775.1 Methanothrix sp.
GCCATTCCAACGTCGGCCATCTCCTCGCTGATGCCTGTTACCGACTCGGTGACCTTAACCTGGGCCTCTGCTGCCGAATACTGGGCTTTGATGGTCTCCTTTCTTGTGCGGAAGGCCTCTACCTTACTGGCCAGGCGGCTTTCTGCAGCCATCAGCTTTTGCTGCTGATCGCTCAAGTCGGCAATCTGCTGGTCGAGAGTAGCCGCTTGCGCCTGAAGGGCAGCTTTGTTCTCCAGTGCCTTTCGAGCCAGATCCTCTCGGCCCGCCAGGAGAGCCTCTTTGGCCTGGCTGTCCAGCTTGTCCGTGTTCATCTGCAGCTTGGCCTTTTGCAGCTCAAGTCTCTTCTTGGAGGTGGTGACCTCGGCCACACCTCTTTTAACGTTTTGAAGGAGAGTTAGCTGCTTTTCGTAAGACAGATCCAGGGTCTCCCTCGGATCCTCGATTCTGTCCATGATCTTGTTCATCTTTGCCTGCACAACTGTGCTCATGCGATCCAAGAAACCCATAATCAAATTCTCCTATCCTTTTATTGGCCCGGGACTATTTATAGTCTTTCTGATAAGACATCAGGATTTGCCGCTGCTCGCTTCATCCTCAAAAATCGCTCTTTTTAAAGCATATTTTCCGGCTATGCTGTAGATATCTTTCAGGTAGGCAGTCATATTGAGATCGCCGATGGAGAACGGTGAGTCACCTAGCTGCTTTAAAACCGCATTTTCAACTTCAGGAACACGGGGGTTGATCTCAAGGGCGTCCAATGCCGTGCCCTTCTGCCAGAAGCAGTCCAGACATTCCTTCAGGGGCTTTGATTCGACAAGATCCGCTGCCACAGGACTAATGAGATCGCTATCGTTTTCCTCTGCCGATCCGTCTGAGCGCATGGCACGCAGGCTCTCGATTATCTCATCTTTTTCTTTGCCTCTTAGCTTGAAGATGAGAAACGGATCTCGGTCAAACTCTTCGGCAATTAAATAATAGACGGCTGCTATGTGCTTGCAGGGATTGGACCAGTCCGGGCAGGTGCATTTGGTCTTCAGATCGGATCCCTTTTTAGGAAAGAGAGATGCTTCTGAGTCAGAGAACGCTTCCTCGATATTTTGGGGCATCTCTCCGGATAAAAGCCGAGCAGAGAACACCGCTTTAGATGCCATGATCTGAATGGCTTTCTCCCAGCTCGCCTCAGATAATGGCTTTAGATTTATCGTGACCTCGTAAGGCTCAGGGAATGTGCCCTGCACCCTGGACTGAACAGATCCCGGCTTTATATCGATGCTGATAACCTGTCCCTTCCTTGCATAGGATTTTCCCCGGGACAACCGGGCACCCAAATCGAAGGACTCTAAAACGGCAATCCAGCGCTTGGACCACCAGGTCTCGCCAATAGAGCCGCGTTTGCTTTTGGCCTTCAGGCCGTTTTTGACGGCTTTTGGAGCGGTCCTCTCGTAATACTCCCAGTAGGGACTCATATCTCATCGCCCCCGGATTTCACAGCATCCAGACGTAATGTGAGCATGTCTCTAAGTGCCTCATTGGAGAGCTCCGTAAGCCAGGCCTCGCCCGACACTATAATTGAGTCCGCCAGGGATTTTTTCTGATCGATCATCTGGTCGATTCTCTCCTCCATTGTGCCGGAACATACGAACTTATGCACGAATACATTCTTCTTCTGGCCGATCCTGAAAGCCCGGTCTGTAGCCTGGTTTTCAACAGCCGGGTTCCACCAGCGATCGAAGTGAAAGACGTGATTGGCGGCAGTCAGATTGAGGCCGAATCCGCCTGCCTTCAGCGATAGAATGAATACGAGCGAGCCGCCAGACTGGAAACGGGCAACCATTTCGTCTCTCTTCTTCTTTGGAGTCTTTCCATGCAAGAAGAGGACCTCCTCGCCAGTCTTTTCCTGGAGGTGATGTCTGAGCATGGCACCCATAGCCGCAAACTGGGTGAATATCAGAGATCTATCGCCCTCGGCTCTGGCCTCATAGAGTATCTCCTCAAGGCGGGTAAGCTTGCCTGACCGACCGTCAAGCGCGCTTGCGTCCTGCAAGAAGAGGGCCGGATGGTTGCAGATTTGCTTGAGCTTTGTCAACGTGGACAGGATCACTCCCTTGCGTTTGATGCCGCCCAATGATTCTATGTCCTGCATCATGCCCTCGACGACTGCGGAATAGAGGGACGCCTGCTCCTCTGTGAGGTTATAGTTCACCTTCATCTCAAGTTTGTCTGGCAGATCTTTGATCACTGTCGGATCGGTCTTGAGCCTCCTGAGAATAAAAGGCTGGATAATGGATCGCAGGGACTGAGAACGACTCCGATTATTGTATTTTTCAATTGGGAGGATGAAATCCCGTTGAAAGGATCGAGAGGAGCCCAAGAGGCCGGGATTGAGAAAATCCATAATGGACCACAGCTCAGAGAGGCGATTTTCTACTGGCGTTCCGGTAAGGGCGATTCTATACCCAGCGGGAAGGCGTTTGATGGATCGAGTCTGCATGGCTTCATGGTTCTTGATGCTCTGAGCCTCGTCCAGGACCACCTGGCCCCAGGGAACGGAGCAGAGGAGATCCTCATCCTTTGCTGCAAGTGAGTATGTGGTGATGACTACATCCCGACAGCTAGCCTCCCTGAGAAAGTCAGGTCCGGATAGCCTTTTGGCGCCATGATGAAGCAGGCAGCTTAAAGTCGGAGCAAAGCGTTCTATCTCCTTTTGCCAGTTGCCGGTAACTGAAAGAGGACAGACCAGAAGGGTGGGATTCTTGGCGCCTTCTTCCTTTCGCCTGAGAAGAAATGCTATCAGTTCGACGGTTTTGCCGAGACCCATATCATCAGCCAGACAGGCACCCAGGCCCAGTCGGCAGAGGTATTCGAGCCACGAGACGCCCCGAAGCTGGTAAGGGCGCAGTGTGCCTTGAAGAGCCTGTGGCGGAAAGATCGGCTCCAGGCTGGCTGAGGGCTGGGACAGGGACTTGAGGATCTCATTGATACGCCCTTCAGAAGAGACGCCGAGGATTGGCAGCGCGAGTCCGCCCTCGCCTTCAGTCAATTCCTGGCTCGATGGGTCCAGGCCCAGACGCAGGGCTTCGGCAAGAGTCAGATCATGGGAACGATTCTTCTTGAAGAAGGCTATGGCCTCCTCAATCTCCTGGGACCGGAGTTCCGTCCATTCGCCTCTGATTCGGACCAGAGGGACTTTGAGGCGGGAGAGTTCCAGGAACTCGGCTTCGCTGATGGAATTGTCACCCAGAGACAGTTGCCAGTCGTATTCGATAAGGGTATTGAGGCCCAGGAATGATGGTCCTAAAGATCCCGATTTGTTGGATTTATCTTTGAGCCTGAGCTTGATGCCTAAGCTGCTGCCTGAGCGTTGCCACCAGGATGGAAGGAGCACGCCGAAGCCGTTTTTCTCCAGCAATGGGGCCTTCTCGCGAAGGAAGGAGTAGGCAGCCTCGGTATTCATGGTAATCGCAGTAGGGCGGGCTGTTTCGAGGCATTCTCCCATTTGGGGAAGAACTCGCTCTGCTTTGCCGAGGTCTGCCAAAAGTCGCTCTTGAGGATTTTTTAGCCTCCTCTTCAGGAGGGTTAGGGCTGAGGATCTCGTTTTCCAGATCTCGCTGGCAGGAACCAGCAGGCTCTTGTCGTCGTTGGCCTGCAAAAAGAGGGATAACCTCCAGGTATCGTTCGCATTGACATCATTATCGCTTACAGGAGCTTCCAGACGAAAGCAGGTTCTAAATGGCACATCAACTGCCTGCGGCAGAATTGACTCCGTCCAGGAGCTGAGGCCGGCTCGGAAGTCCGAAAGTTCTTTGGCAGATGCTTTAAGGATTGCGTCTGCTGGATTCTTGTTCTTCAGAGCTTTTAGGAATTGATGCTGCATGGCCGCGGATTTTGGTGGACGGCCCCGCCGAGAAAGGTTGATGGCAGCATCTTTCAGGCTGTTTCTGACCAGGCAGTCTGCTGCTTTGTCCAGGAAACTATTGACCAGGCTGGAGGGATTATGAGGAGACGATTGGCCCTTTGAGGCAGCAAGGAAGGGGGATCTGGTGAGGCAGAGGCAGCTAGGTGGGATGGATTTGACGAATAGCTTAACTCGCTCTTCATCGGCCTTATCGATAGCACTCTTCCATAGAGCGCAGTCTCCCTGCAATGTTGGCAGGAATTGCTGACGGGAGACCAATTCCAAAGAAAAAAGAGCCAGCTTAGACCAGAAGAGCAAGGAGTGGGCATGGACAATGCCCTTTAGAGGGTGGATGGGCAGGTCTAAGAGGAGGTTCAGGGCGGTGCTCATGTCAAAAGCCAATGCAGATACCTGGCAGTCAGCGAGATGTGTCGGCTTTTCTGAGGGATAGTCGTCAAGCAGAAGCCAGGGAGATGGAAGCGGGCCATGAGAGCCAGCCGGAAGGCTCAGGCGGAGAGTTTTGATCGTGCCACGCTTATCTGGGAAGCACCTGAGGAATAAGCTTGAGAGATCACAGGCCGCCAGGGCAAAAGGATGAGAATAGGCATGGTTATCTCTTTTACAGTCATAGCTGCCAGAGATGAGTGGAATTTCAGATGACTCTGACCAGATACAGAATGTTTCTGTGTCCCATAGGCCGTGAATGACTTGCATATTTTTGGTCCGTTTGAGGGTTAGCTTGGGCGATTGCAGATGGTGGATATGGAAGCTTTCAGCCATCAGACCGATCTTACTGGCTTAGCGGAGTTCCCGAAAGCAGCGACTCTGTTTCAGCGGCGAAAAGCTGAGCCTTTTGCCATGACTCCGGATTTATCTGAATACCTCTTTATTTGGCTTAAGGCATCTCCTTAAACTTTACCTCTATCTCAAGCTCATTTTCCTCGTATTCTACTTCAAGCTTGATGGGATACGAGGGATTGACTGAGAGGGCCACGCTACCATAGGTCACCTCAACATTACCTCCGGCTTCAACTTCCTGGGCCAGATCTCTTAAAAAAGCTGCAGCCTCAAGATTCGTCAAATAAAAATCCTGTTTGAACTCTTCAATGCCTTTATCAGAGCAGAATTTTAAGGAGATTTTTCCAGGCGTGCCTAATAATTCAGTCATGCAGATCATTGATATGATTGGGCTGTATCCATAAAGAGCTTTGGCTCATAAGCAGCCACTAATAAAGCCTGATCCGGATCACATGAATGCCTTCAGTCTTCTTTTGCACCACATCATCAGGAGCCGTCCGGGGATCAAATCCGTACATGTTGCTGTTCAGACCGCTGCCCTTCAGAATGGCTCTCATAGCCATCAGCCTCTCGGCAGCATCGCTGACCTCCTTCGCATGCCCTGAGAAGGTTCCCTCAGGCAGGAGAACAGTGACGTGGGGATCGGCAAGCAGGTTCAGGTACCACTGCCCTTTCATCTCCCGTCCCTGATAGCAGTAGATCATTTCATTCAATCGGGCATAGCTCACCGGAGTATAGCGAATTTTCCCCGTCTTTCTTCCAATAATTCCGAGAACCATGATGTCGCCAGCAAGCTTAACGACGACCTTTCCCAGGCCATTTTGATATGACGGAACGATGAGGAACCTGTTGATGATGCGAAAAAACGCCCTTAGAAGTCGTCTATTGTTCATTTTATCATCCTCCGGCAAATGCTCTTACTGATTATGGATCTAGGGCTATTTATTTTCAGTCCTCATCCAAAACTCATGGTGATCTGGTGACTTCCTCCCATGCCCCTGATGGGGCAGGGCTTCCTGCTTCATCGAGCACCTTCGGGTTCTCCACAGGCTTGAATTCGACGCAGTCCGCGCCTACTACGTTGTTGCCCAATCCAAGTTCGACTTTGCGGGGTACATGGTACA
>JAJRAX010000076.1 GCA_028679775.1 Methanothrix sp.
AACAAGGTCTGAAGCATAGTATTGTATATAATCGTCAATGGTTAATATAGCTATCGCACGGGACAGCCCAATTCCTCCCCACCCTGAAGAGATGGGGACTCCTTGGGCAACGAGTTGAATTGATGCAGTGCAGGCTGATGCTATGAAGCAAACACCTGCCTCGGTGTTCATCCGTAGGTGATAGCGAGGAGCCTTTTTTCTTATGCATCTTCCGGCGAGCACGTCTGCTTAAAAATTTTGGTTTGATATTGTTTTTCGAAAATGCACTACCAAAAAATATAAATATTGTAGACATCCTAAGTATAGTAATATAAGAATTTAGAGGTGGGACTATAAAAAACGTAGAAGTTATACTGGCATTGGTCACGGCTATTTTGTCGGTTCCGATAATGGCACAGGATTATGGCTTGGCTGGCAGTGGAAATGTAGATGTCCTTGGAACCGGAATTTTTGAGACTGAAGGCTCAGCCATGAAATTCCCTGCTGCTCAGGACACCAACATAGACACAGTAACTGTCGGAAATGATAGAGCCCTGGCCGTAGGTAACATCTGGCAGAAAATAAAGACGACTACAGCTACAAATGACCTGGAGATCAAGAAGAATCAGGATTCAGGTGAGTGCTCCTGCGGCGACAGAATAATCGACAATGTATCCCCATCGCACATGTCGCGCATGGATTGCATGGATTGCTGCATCAAGGTCAACATGGAGGACATTAAGGTTGGCAACAGAAATTCGGTAGCCTTTGGAGCGGCTTCTGCGAATAACCACGTCAAGATAGTAACCAATCAGCAATAGCCTCGTCTGCCGATAGGGCGCTGTCAGAGAAATGGCCCACTGACATAGAGTCGGTGGGATATTTGAATTTTTATTTTAAAGCGGCTCTTTCTCCTTTTCCGCTAGGCCCAGCACGTTGAGCAGCCCCAGCAGATTCTCTCTGGAGAGGGAGCCGTCCGAAACCTTCTTTAAAACATCTTTGGCATTGAAGGCAACGCCGAGCCCCGCATTTCTGATCATGAGACAGTCGTTGGCTCCGTCTCCCACAGCCACGATGTTGTCCGGGCTTAGATTCTCTTTCTCTGCCAGGCGGTAGATGATGCCGCCCTTGGCCTCTGCATCGATGATATCGCCCCTGATCTCGCCGGTTAGAACCCCATCTTTGATCTCCAGCTCATTGGCAAATGTGTAATCAAAGCCGAGCCTCTCCTTAAGAACATCGGTGAAATAGGTAAAACCGCCGCTGATGAGCGCGATCTTGTAGCCCAATTGCTTTAAGTGATGGAGCAGCTCCTCGGAACCTGGGGTGAACTGCAGGTCAGACGCAATCTCTTGCAGTGTGCTCTGCGGCATTCCCTTGAGCAGACGCACCCTCTGGCGTAAAGACTCCTTGAAGTCCATCTCTCCATTCATGGCCCTCTCTGTTATGGCCTTTACCTGCTCATCCACTCCGGCAAACCCGGCCAGCTTGTTGATGATCTCAAAATCTACAATGGTCATGTCCATGTCAAAGACGATGAGCCTCTTCTCCTTCCGGGAGCGGCCCAAATCCTGAATCACCACGTCCAGGCCAAGCGCCTCGCAGTTGTTCTTGAAACAGGACTTGCCGTCGTTCTCATTGCAGTCTGCGAAGTCCATGAGAAATTCTATCGAGATGAGGTCTCCCCGGGCTGTGACCGACGCCCTCTCGATGTTGATTTTATTTGCTGCTGCCACATCTGCCACATCGCGGATGATGCCCACCCGATCTTTGGCCAGAATGGTGACGACATGCAGGCTCTTCTTCGTTGTTCGCCGGCCTTTATACTCAGAAAGCGGCAGGAAGCTGAACTGAATTCCCAGATCCCCGGCCTTAGCTTCCAGCCAGGACTGCAGCTTCTCTGCTGTGACGCTGGCCTCGGCAAAGTCGGCAACCACAGACATGACGAACACTCCCTGCATCACTCGCTGATCCATGTCCACGATATTCACTTTCTGCCGGGCAGGCTCCTTCAGGATGTCCCGAATTAATCCTGGCCTGTCCCTGCCCATGAATGAAATGACCCAGAGATTGCCGTTCAGAGGACACAGGCCCCCTTTTGCCATAGTTGCATCAAGGGACATGCCGTGCTATTCATGCCTAAATACTTTTTCAAAAGCAAAGGTTATGAGCATTCATTGGCAATAGATCATTATGCACCAATCCCTCATGCTCATCAATGGACATGATGTCCCCATTGATTCTGCCAGCGGCAAAACAGCGACCATCTACAACCCTGCTAACCGGGAGCCGGTTGCTCTTGTGGCCGTGGCCGGGCGCGATGAGGCCCGGCAGGCCCTTCAGGCAGCGAGGAATGCATTTCCTGTCTGGTCGAGTACGGCGTCTTCCAGGCGGGCGGAGATGCTGCATCAGTCAGCCAGGCTTGTGAGGGAGAGGTCGGACGCGATCGCCAGGCTGCTCACGCTTGAGCAGGGCAAGCCCCTCAAGAACGCAAAGATGGAGGTCCTATCCTCTGCTGATGTGCTTGACTACTATGCTGAGGAGGGCAAGAGGAACATCGGGGAATGGATCGCAGGGCCGAAGAGCAGGAGCATAGTGCTGAGGCAGCCTCTCGGCGTAGCCGCTCTCATCACCCCCTGGAACTTTCCGGTAGACCTTTTAGCCTGGAAGGTGGCGCCCTGTCTCGCGGCAGGATGCACATTCGTGGCCAAGCCGCCAAGTCTCGCACCTCTCGCAGCCACGGAGTTCGTGCGAGCAGTAGCCGAAGCCGGGCTTCCTGCGGGCGCAGCCAATGTGGTCCACGGACCAGGTGTTGTGGTGGGGGCGGAGCTGGTGGAAAACCCCATCTCAAGAAAGATTGCGTTTACCGGAGAGACGGAGACCGGAAGAGCAATCATGGCCAGCGCCGCCGCCCACATCAAGCGCGTCTCTTTAGAGTTAGGCGGCCAGTCGCCATTCATTGTCTGTGCGGACGCTGACCTGCAGGCTGCAGCGGCCTCTGCGGCCCAGAGGGCTTTTTCCAACATGGGCCAGATCTGCATCAGCGTCAATCGAATCTACGTCTTCGAAGATGTGGCCGAGCCCTTCACAGAGGAGCTGGTCCGGCGCGCCGAGAGGTTGAAGATCGGAGACGGGATGAAAGAGGACACAGATCTTGGCCCCATGTTCAGCCTGAAACAAAGAGACAAGACCAAAGAACATGTGGCCGATGCCCAGAAAAAGGGAGCCGATCTTCTCACCGGCGGCCTGGAGCCGGAGGGTGAGGCTTTTCAGAAGGGCTACTTCTTCCGGCCCACGGTTCTTGCCAGAGCGGACCATCGAATGAAGGTCATGAGAGAGGAGACATTCGGACCGGTAGCTCCGATCATGAAGTTCAAGACGCTGGAGGAGGCCATTTCCCTTGCTAACGACACTGAATTTGGCCTGGCGGCTTATGTCTTCACGAGTGACCTCAAGACCGCGCTACGGGCCGCGGAGGGACTCGAGGCAGGCGGCATAGGAGTCAACGTCAACAATGTTGTGGACCTGCAGGCACCCTTTGGAGGATGGAAGGAGAGCGGGCTTGGTCGAGAGCTGGGGCACTGGGGACTGGAGGCCTATCTGGAGACCAAGCACATTCGGTTGGGTTTGTGAAATTCAAATTATGATCTGCTCACAATCCCTCTTCAATTTTCTGACAACTACCTCATTATTCTCAAATAATTCCATATAACTCCCAGGCATTGCAGCCTCTTGGAGGTGAGGTGTCTCTGATACAATGAGAACAGATGGGAATGTTTGCGATAACGTGCTATGCGTCCAGGATCTATCCTCCCGAACTGGGTTCTTCCCAATATTCAGCATGACCCAGAGCCGGAGATAACAACTCTCCGGCTATTACCACCTTCAATCGCAAGGATTTAATAAGTTCAACCAATACGCTTACTCAAATCTAAATAGTAATCATAAATGTTTGCATAAGGATAGAATGGTTGAGGAGAGGTTAACCGATGGCTACTGATAAAAAATCCAATCAAGTTTATTTTACATTTCTTACTGCGTTCACAGTTCTGGCAATTCTCTTGGCAACGGCGGGCACAGCCCTGGCCGAGGAAGAAAAAGAGCTTACAGTCTACTGCGGTGCCGGGCTCACCGGAGCCATAAGCGAGATTGCGGAAATCTATAGGAACGAGAGCAACATGACTGTCAAGTTCAACTTCGACGGGGTTCCGGCTTTGCGCGCCCAGATTGAAGAGGGAGCCTACGCTGACGTCCTGGTATCGGCAAATGTCAAGCACATGAAAGCCCTTCAATCTGAGGGATTCATGGACAATCAAACCGTCCAGATCTTTGCTCAGAACAAGGTGGCCATAATCGTGCCTAATGACAACCCGGCCAACATCACAAATTTCACTGACTTGGCCCGTCCAGGCGTCAAGATTCTTATGGGCACAAAAGAGCTTCCGGCAGGGGATTACGCACTTCAGGTTCTGGACAAGCTTGCCAATGACAGCGAATACGGCCCGGCCTACAGGGAAGCTGTTCTCGCCAATGTCGTCTCACAGGAGACCACAGTCAACCGCGTTGTCTCCAAGGTAGCCCTGGGTGAAGCTGACGCAGGATTTGCTTTCATTTCAGACGTGAGCCCCCAGATGGTAGGAAAAGTCACCAGGGTCCTCATTCCAGACAAATTCAATGTGGTAGGGGATTTCCCAGTGGGAGTGCTCTCGCAGTCCAAGTATCCCGCGGAATCAAAGACGTTCATTGATGAGATCATGTCTGAAGATGGACAGGCAATCCTAGACAAATACGGATTCATACCCGTTAAATGAAAATGAGTGACGCACTATGCAAGAAATCGAATTCCTGAACCCGGTTATTCTGCCGGCTCAGATGCTTGAGGAAAGAGTCTGGCATAATGGTCTCTGCTCCGGATGCCGGGCCTGCATTGCCGTCTGTCTGGCGGATTCGCTTGTCTATGACCATGAGGCCAACCACCCCCTGCAGGTCAACCCCTGTGTGGACTGCAAGGCCTGCCTAGTGGCCTGTCCCAGACTCTCAGAGAACATTGAGAGAACATCGTCGTCGGACATCATTGGCCCCTACTTGAAGATCATAAATGCACGATCCAAGAAGAGCTCTTCTCGCCAGCAGAACGGCGGGGCGGCCAGCGCTCTTCTCGCTGCAGCGCTGGATGAGGAGCTGGTGGACTGCGCTCTCGTTATGGGTCTGGATCGCTGGTCGCAAGAGCCCCATCCTCGGGTGATCCGCGACTCCAGTGATCTCGAAAAGACTGCGGGAAGCAAGTACACGAAAAACGATATACTGGAGTCAGTCAAGGAGCTGATCCGAGACCCACAGGTTAAAAACATAGCCCTTGTGGGCACGCCCTGCTCAGTTCAGGCCGTGGGACTACTGCGGCAGTCTGACAACGAGTACGCAGCAAAGCTAGCCTCCAAGGTGAGGTTCCTCATGGGGCTGTTCTGCTTTGAGGCGTTTGACCAGCAGGCAATCACAAAGATGGAGCGCGCCATCGGCCAGCCGTCCTGGCGGATTGACAAGATGAGCGCAGGCGAAGGAAAGATGACTGTCGTGCTACGGAACGGAAGCGTTCAGACCATTCCGCTGCCGCTGCTCGCGGAATTCATCAAGCCCGGCTGCGTGGCCTGCACCGACTTCACTGCAAAGCTATCCGACATATCGCTCGGCGGCATCGGCAGCGCTCCAGGGATGACGAGCACCATCGTCCGGACGCCGGAGGGGATGGGCCTCTTCAAGATCGCTGAGGAGATGGGCTACATCGAGACGTGGGACGGAGTGGAGGTCGAGGAGATCGAGAAGGTGGGAAAGATCAAGGTGAGGAAGCACAAGGCGTCAACTACCCCACCCTAAAGGATGGGGCTTGTGACTGCACAAAAAATCGCGTCACAATAGGCTGGCTGACTTCAGCCCTAAAAGCTATGTTCATAGCAGCGATGTGGTCAGCAGCACCA
>JAJRAX010000077.1 GCA_028679775.1 Methanothrix sp.
GATCTTATAAATTATGTTCCTGGATATGAAAAGAACAAGGACATATTTAAGCAACTTCAGCCAAATCAACAAAGAGCAATAGCGAATGCAAAAAACTTAGAAAGGCACCACAAGGATGTTAATGAGGATCAGTCCATTTGTGGATGCAATCCATCAACACAAGTGTTTAGTATTGTAGAATATTTAAATAAATTCATGAGCAGATAATATTATTAAGTGATAACTTATTATGGAATAATTTTGCTAACCACCACATATGCACACCACCACATACGAACGCCCAAGGACTCAACAGAACCTCCAAGCATTCCTTTATATAGAAGTTCAAACTATAGTTAGATGTTAAGTTAGAATTTGTTGAGGTAATTAATGTCAGGACAATTCAGCGGCACACCCATATACATCCTTAGGGAAGGCAGCCAGAGGACTGCTGGTAGAGAGGCACAGAAATCGAATATCATGGCGGCCAAGGCCGTAGCCGGTGCAGTTAGGACCACTCTGGGCCCCAAGGGCATGGACAAGATGCTTGTGGACGGCATGGGAGACGTTGTCATCACCAACGACGGCGTTACCATCCTTAAAGAAATGGATATCGAGCATCCTGCTGCCAAGATGATGGTGGAGATTGCCAAGACCCAGGACCAGGAGGTAGGCGACGGCACGACTACTGCGGTGGTGTTGGCCGGCGAATTGCTCAAGCAGGCCGAGGAGCTGCTGGAGCAGGAGATCCATCCGACTGTTATCGCTGCCGGCTACCGGGCTGCGTCTGACAAGTCCATGGAGATCCTAAAGGGCCTGGCAATCAGTGTGCTGGCCAAGGACGAGAGCCTTCTCAGAAATATCGCTATCACTGCCATGACCGGCAAGGGCTCCCAATCCTCTCGCGAGGAGCTGGCTGACATGGCGGTCAAGGCTGTCCAATCTGTGGTGGACGCAGACGGGACTGTAGACACCGACAACATCACTGTAGAGAAGAAGGTGGGCGGATCTATCGCCGACTCTTCGATGGTGAGCGGAGTGGTCATCGATAAAGATCGTCTGCACCCCAACATGCCAAAGTCTGTCAAGGGTGCCAGGATTGCCCTTCTCAACGCCGCAGTGGAGATCGAAAAGACTGAGGTCGATGCCAAGATTCAGATCACCTCTCCGGATCAGCTCCAGGGATTTTTGGATCAAGAGGAGAACATGCTGAAGGGCATGGTCGACAAGATCACGGCCACCGGTGCCAATGTGCTCTTTGTCCAGAAAGGCATCGATGATCTGGCTCAGCACTTCCTGGCCAAGGCCGGGATCTACACCGTACGCCGGGTCAAGAAGAGCGATATGGAGAAGCTGGCGCGGGCTACTGGTGGACGCGTAGTCTCCAGCATTCATGAGATCACAGAGAGCGATCTAGGAAAAGCAGGTCTCGTCGAGGAGAGAAAGGTCAGCGATGAGAAGATGACCTTTGTGCAGGACTGCAATAATCCCAAGTCTGTGTCCATCATCCTGCGGGGCGGAACTGAGCACGTAGTCGATGAATTGGGCCGGGCAATGGAAGACGCTCTGCGCGTGGTCGGCGTAGCCGTGAAGGACAGGCTGCTGGTTGCCGGCGGAGGCGCACCTGAGGTGGAGCTGGCACTGAGACTTCGATCCTATGCTTCCACCGTTGGCGGACGCGAGCAATTGGCCATCGAGGCCTTCGCCAATGCCATGGAGATCATACCCAAGACCCTGGCCGAGAATGCCGGCTTAGATCAGATCGATTCACTGGTCTCTATGAGAAGCCAGCATGAGAAGGGCGTGAAGACTGCAGGCCTGGATATGGATACCGGCAAGGCGGTAGACATGCTTAAGCTGGGCGTGGTCGAGCCTCTGCGGGTCAAGACCCAGGCCATCCAGTCTGCTGCCGAGGCAGCCATCATGATTCTGAGAATCGATGATGTCATCGCCTCCAAGTCAGGCGGACCGGGCGGCATGCCTGGCGGCGCAGGCGGAATGCCGGGCGGAATGGGCGGCATGGGTGGAGAGGACTACTAGTAGAGTCCTAACACCCATTTTATCTTTTTTAAATCAAATCGAAGAAATGTTATTAGAGCGAGTGCAAGGGTATATCTAGAATTGAACCGTTGTTATATTATATGGATCTGCGCCGCAAATTTTACATTATCTTTGCAGCTATTGTCCTTGTTTTAATTATCTTTGCGATATATCTTAGCAAAGATTTTATATCGACTATTCTTTTGAGCTTTCTTCTGGCATATATTTTAGATCCTGTCTTCATGTATTTCACCAGGAACGTCGGTCACCATCGTCGGGCATCAGCTTTTGCTTCCATATCAATAATATTTTTTATACTAATATTTATTATCTTTGCAGCAGCTGATGCGCTTATAGCGGAAATGTCGAATTTACTGGGCTTAGGCGGCATAGCCTATATTCAGATACAGGCAGCCGATTTTTCTGCAGCCATTAATAACCTCTCTGAGATGTACCTACCGGCATTGGCTGCAGATTATGTTAAGGGGATCGGCGACATTCCAACAGCTCTCATTTTAATGGTCCAACCGGTTTTACAGGCCCAAATCATAAGCTTCGCCTCAAATCTGCCAATATACTTCACTCAGTTTCTGCTGGCGGTAATCTTTACCTATTACTTTCTTGTTGACGGCAAACAGATAATAAACGAATTTGTAGGGCTACTTCCTGAAAAAGATGTTACCGCGCATCTCATTCTAGAGCTGGACCTTATCTATAGGAGCCTTTTCCGGGTGTTTTTTCTCAACTCTCTACTTACCGGGATCATGGGGGCTATAGGGTTCCTCGTGCTCGGCATACCATATCCTTTGCTTTGTGGCATGATAATAGCAGTTGTCGCACTGGTTCCAATGGTAGGACCGGAATTGATCTTCGGGCCGATTGCCATTTACTACCTGCTAACTCAAGACTATATCACAGGCCTGGCCATGTTGGCCTTCGGAGTTATCTTCCTCACAGTAATACCCAATAACGTTGTTCTTCCTCGTCTGGCATCAGCGAGCGCTTCAATCCATCCACTCATCACCCTCATGGCATTTACTGCACCGGTTTTTGTTATCGGGTTAATGGGTGTGATAGTTGGTCCTGCAGTCTACGGCTTTATTCTGGCGGCGTATAGGACAATGGTATACTTTCGAAAAGCAGCCGTTGATGCATAATACATGGTTTTATAACGTTGGGGTAAAGGGGTAGAGAAGACCCATCTCCTTCAGGGGATGGGATGAATCGTACCCCTTTCATTACTTTCGCTCCGCGTGCTCGATGAAGCAGGAAGCCCTGCCCTTTCAGGGGCATGGGAGGAAGTCACATTGTATTCTAATTCCTAAGATTGCGCAATCCTAAATTCCAAGCTGTGCAAGCTGCAATGCCGCCAGGTGGAATGAGCCTCCAAATATGAGCGATATTACCGCCAGGATGATGAATACTATTATCAGCCATTTGGCGATCTCCATCGATATGCCTGCACCACGTATTCCCAATATTCCGAGTA
>JAJRAX010000078.1 GCA_028679775.1 Methanothrix sp.
ACGTCATCGATCTAACTTGCTTTGATGATTTGCACAAAGTAGGGGTCGGATCTTGATAGGCTCTTCCCCTCAGTCCGAGGGTGCGAATGTTCAAGCTGGCATTGATGTCTCGATCCATCTCAAGCCCACAGTTAGGGCAAAGATGGGTTCGGTCTGCCAATGCCAGATTATAGATATACCTGCAAGTATCAAGAGTCAAGTCTAACGAAGCTACTTGTTGCTTGTTAGGGTACATCCTGAACTTGTAGGAAGTCTTCATCCCCATCCATGCTCCATCAAAATATTTATGGATCCCTAACTAGATATCTATTTCGCTTCAAGTTCAATAAGAGTAGGCACGGCATTCATCCCGCCCCCTGAAGGGAGCGGGTCTTCTGCCTGCTTTTCTATAAATCATGCTCCCTGGCAAGTATAACAGAGATAAGTCCAAGGTTGAACATCGGTTGATAAATGGCCATTGCAATAATCCTTTCCACATCTGGAGCATGCATGATCCGCATCCTTAGTGCATCGATTGCCGCTATTATCTACATAATTACATTGATTCATGGACCAAATGATACTATTTCATCTAATTAATATTTCCCATATATAGTCCTGGAATTATGTCGCGTCCGTCCTATTTATTGGTGTTAAAATTATTTATATAATTTTATAACCTAAACAGTATAATGAAAGGTCCGCGTGGGCGACCAACTTTTTTGCCCAAGACGGATTCTTGCCAGGCATACAAAAATTTAAAAGATGCAGGCCAGATTAGGATTTCTGGCCTTATTGATGGATAGGATTGATAGAGGCGGTCCTCAGGTCTTCCTGCTCAGTTTAATTAACCCAAGGCATCTCTCCCTGTGCCTGTAGTCCATCACTGGATAGGTCTTTGCCCATCATGGACTTGGGGCCGGCATTCTCATTGTGATCCTGTGGAGCGTTTGGCTCGCAGGGAGAGGGCATTTTGCCGTCCATCATGGACTTGGGGCCGGCATTCTCATTGTGATCCTGTGGAGCGTTTGGCTCGCAGGGGGAGGGCATTTTGCCGTCCATCATGGATTTGGGTGCGCAATTGTTCCTATGTCCTGCATCACCGTTCTGGCCCATCGGCACGGGACCGGTAAGCTTTCCATCCATCGCTTTGCAGTCACATGGATCCAGGAGCTTGCCTGCTTCACCCATAGGCTGCTGATTCTGGGAATTCATTTGCTGCTTTTCCGAATCAGGCATTGAAAAGGCCGGCATTGCCAATAGGCATGCGGCCAGCAATGCCATCAAAAGCTTTGCGAATTTCATTTTACTAACCTCCACTCAAGACATGCTCATGCCCTGATGGCTGAGCTGTCTTACAAACCCTGCATTAGGCGAACGATATAAAAGATTATAACCGAACGAACAACTATGAACCCAGACATAAATCAGGTTTAATGTCCAATTACGGTTCTAATTAAAAATTAAAAGTTCCAGATGGTCCTATTTTGAAAAATACGCGAGTTGAGCAATTTTGCGATGATCCCTTCTGCGCAGAGCGAGCAGTGGAAGAGAATAGATCGAGGAGATAGCGCTTCTGGACCGCCTGAAAAATACATATTACTAAAAATAGTTTTATATTTAATTTACATTACTGAGCGCCCATTTCGTGTCCTTCCACCAGCCTCCTTCCAGTAGAGTGGCATTGTAGCCCATGAGCCTGAGGCTGTAGAAGAGAGAGTAGGCCTGCGGCGTGCCGTAAACGATGACTGTTGAAGACGAATCCAGACGCCTCTCGAAGAGGTCCTTCAGCGTATCGGCATTCTTTATCCGAGAGCCATCATAGATCTTATCTAAAGATAGGCAGATCGACTCATTGCCAAGCCTATTCTGGCCATAGTCTGAGAAGTCCCGAGCATCAAGGATTCGAACATCTGCCTGCCCAAGAATGCTCTCCAGGTTGTCAGACGTGACAAGCAGCCATGGCACGACATGGGCCGTGTAGTTCGTGGGCCGCAGAGATGAAAAGAGCGATGCATCAGATGCTTCCTCAGTTGTGATCTCAACTCCCACATCCTGGGCCGCATCCAGGCCACCGTCAAGCAGGCTGAGATTCTTGTGCCCCAGATAAGAGAGAGCCCAGAAGACCATTGCCGCATCCTCGACTGTGTCGCCATATATTAGGAGCCTGTCGTTCTCCATCACTGCCGCCCTGGAGAGGGCCGTTTCGGCAGATGACGTGTCCAGGGCCCCGTCCTTTTGCAGATCTTTCCAGCAGAGATTTCTGGCCCCTGAGATATGGCCCGCAAGGTAATCTTCAGTCGATCTCACATCAATGAGTATCCGATCTCCATTGGTGACGATGGCTGAAGGGCTTGTGATGAGATCTGGCAGCACATAGCCGTCTTTGGGGTCTGCCTTGGATATGGCTGCTCCGCTGCTGCCTGCCTGGCCGCCATTCTGCTGGCTTTTGAGCTGGGCCGCCTCATAGGCCTCCTTCTTGGCGAGCCATCCATCCAGGTCAGTCCAGTCCGGGCAAGTTGGACAAAACTCTCCGGTCTCAGTTCCGGCCAGAGCCAAGGTCATCATGATTCCAGAGAAAAATACAGAGAGCAAGCAGAACACGATTGCTGCATTTGTCACTTTTTCCAGCCGAATGAATCGGAAATTGCCGCCGCCCATAATTGAATTCACTTCCTTGATCAAGGCATCCTGCCACTATTTTAGACTTACTGATGGGCTGGCAAACTATATATACAACTAATTTGTTCATTGTAGTAATAGAAAGTACTATAATGTACTAAACAATACATTGAATTAAGGTTTAACTGGAGAGTATAAAATGAGAGGAACATCAATCCGCATGGAAAGGATATTCAATCGCAGAACAAAAAATACAGTCATCATTCCTATGGACCACGGGGTAACGGTAGGGCCTATCGAGGGCATAAAGAGCGTCAAGGCCATAGCTGATGCCGTGGCCTCAGGTGGAGCCGATGCAGCAGTAGTGCACAAAGGTGCAGCCGCTTTCGGCCACCGTGGTTATGGCCGTGACCTAGGGCTGATCATCCATCTCTCCGCCTCCACAGCTCTTGGGCCGGACCCAAACAACAAGGTGCTGGTGGCCACGGTCGAGGAGGCTCTGAAGATCGGCGCTGATGCAGTGAGCATTCATGTCAACGTCGGCGCTGAGGACGAGAGCAACATGCTCTTTACATTGGGCGAGATCTCTCGTCATTGTCAGGACTGGGGAATGCCACTTTTGGCCATGATGTACCCCCGAGGAAAGAAGATCAAAGACGAATACTCTGCGGAGTATATCGCTCATGCGGCCAGAGTGGGTGCGGAGCTCGGTGCGGATATCGTTAAGACCAATTATACCGGGGACACGGACAGCTTTGCCAGAGTTGTGGAGAGCTGCCCAATTCCTGTTGTCATCGCAGGTGGGCCTAGAGTTGACTCAGAGCTGGATCTGCTAAAAATGGTCGAAGGTGCGATATCGGCTGGAGCACGGGGTGTAGCCATTGGCCGAAACGTCTTCCAGCATGAGAATCCTGCCCTCATAACCCGGCGCATCTGCGGAGTGGTTCACAAAGGCCTTCATGCCGATGAGGCAATAGAGATCACCTCGGCAGAGTGATGAAGATCAACAGAGATAAAAAGGTACAACCGCATTACCTGGATTGATGAACGCAGCACTGCTCTTTTGCCGGGCTCGCCTCCCCATTTTCTTTTTTTCTCTTTTCGTTCTATCTACTCTGTTCACCCTTTTTTGCTTGTCTTCGGCCTCTTTCGGCCAGTCTGATGAAGTTGTACAGCAGGCCCCTCATCTATTGATATCTTCGGTCTACGGCGATTTGGAGCAGGATCACCCTTCAAGCATCTTCGTTGTAGTGGAGAATAATGCTTCAGTATCAAAACCAAGAGCAAATTCTGTCTCAAAAGAGCCAGATGAGTTCGGATTGGATAAAGAAAATGCCCGCAGCATTACGGCTGAGCTTATCAGCCCGGATGACCGAATTAGAATCCTCTCAGGGCCCCAGGTGGCCGGTCTCCTGGCTGGGGGAGAGAACACGACCCTTCAGTTCATGGCTCTGGTGGAGGGCGTGCCGCCGGGAATCTATCCACAAGAGCTTCGCCTTAACTATTCCTGGCTCTCGGATGTGACTGTTTCAGAGGAGGATGGGACCATTGATTTTGTTTTTAATTATATGGACAAGTCGATAAGTCTTCCTCTGCAGGTCAAGGTCATGATGGGGCCGAGGATAGAGCTGTCCAGCCAGGAGGGCAGCGTTGCTTCTGGAGAGGAGGCAGTATTAGATCTCACTCTGACCAACATGGGAGACAAGCCTGCCCTGAACCTTAAGGTGCAGGCTAGCCCCACTTCGCCCTTTTTGATGGTCGAAAATGGCAATGAAAATGTGAGCATCTCTCCGGGCGAAAGCATTGATCTCGACGTTTCCATATTTACTGATGAAAACGCGACTGCTGGATACTATGCTCTTCCCTGCAGCATCATCTACCAGGATGAGAAGGATGGAGAGACAAGACACGAGGAGGTTTCTGCCCTCGTTTATGTGGGCGATCGAGGATATCCTTCCGTGCTTGATTTCTCCGGCTTTTTGGGCCTTCTGGGAGCTACGGAACTGGTTCGGTTCGTTCTTTTTCTTCTTCTGCTTCTTCTCCTTCTGGCGGGCGGCTTTTGGCTTAAGAGAAGGCTTCTTCGGAAAAGAAGATGGGTGAGATAACCAAACGCCGATAGGTTGACGCTGATATGTTGAGCAAGACGCTAGCTGGAGGTCAGGCGAATGAAACGCTCCTGAGCCTTTTCCAGTATCTCAGCTTCGCCTGGTATGACTCCATTGCGCATGAGCACTTTTCCGTTGACTATGGTCGTGTCCACGCCACCTGTTATGCTGTAGACCAGATGGGAAATGATGTTTGTAGCAGGGCAGAACCAGGGCTTTTTCAGGTCGATTAAAGCCAGGTCGGCGAAAGCACCTGGGTGCAGGCCCAGGTTTAGCCGGAAAGCCCTCCAGGCGTTCTCCGTAGCCAGGCGCCAGACCTGTTCAGCAGTGAAGGCCGCAGGAGTGTGGTAGGCGTTCTTTTGGACGATGGCTGTGGTCTTCATCTCCTCAAAGAGGTTAAGGTTGTTATTGCTGGATGCTCCGTCTGTTCCGAGGCAGACGTTGACACCGGCCTTCATCATGGTGTTCAGCGGGGCGATGCCTGAAGTCAGCTTGAGGTTGCTAACAGTGCAGCTCACCACATTTGCCCTCTTTTCTGCCAGGAGGTAGCAGTCCTCAGGAGAGAGCCAGACGCAGTGCACTGCTGCCAGGCGCTCGTTTACCAGGCCCAAGCTGTCCAGGTATTCCACAGGGCTCTTGCCTTTGGAGAGAAGAAAGCCGTCCACTTCTTCCCGCGTCTCTGAGAGGTGGATGTGGACCATGACGTTATGCCGGTCGGCGATCTCTTTGGCCTTTAGAAGCGTCTCCTCAGAGCAGGTGTAGGCTGCATGGGGACCGACTGCAGGTGTGATCAGATCGTCGCCCTTCCAGCG
>JAJRAX010000079.1 GCA_028679775.1 Methanothrix sp.
ATGAATATGGAGAACTGCACATGCCTTGCGAACTTGACGTTCAACGAGATGATGGGCACCCTCAAAGAGAAGATTGTTCATTGAACTGGGGTGTTTGGAGGTCCTGAAAATTTGCAGACCTCCATTCAAAGATAGGATGCGGCGGACCCGGTAATTTATAACGTAGGGGTAAAGGGGTAGAGAATACCCATCTCCTTCAGGGGATGGGATGAATCGTACCCCTTTCATTACTTTCGCTCCGCGTGCTCGATGAAGCAGGAAGCCCTGCCCCTTCAGGGGCATGGGAGGAAGTCACTGAACTGCGTCTTAACTGCCTGTGGCACTCGCTTTGATCCCAGCCTCCTTTGAAACCGATGCAGCCTTTGAGGCTTTTGATGCCTTGAGCATCTCCACAAAAGTCTCGATTCGGGTCTTGAGCTGGCCGCGGTCTGAGTCGCTGTAATCGGTCTCAATTTTGATGACAGGTATTCCCACTGCTCGCAGGGCACGCTCGACCTTGGCAAACTCGGTGTTGAACTCATGGCAGAACTGGAGAACATAGTAGACCACACCGTCGGCCTTGTACTCACCGGCCAGTCTGACCACATCCACCGGTCGCTCGTTATTGGGGGTGAAGCAGGCGCAATTGATGTGCAAATATTTCTCGGCCATGGCTCTGATGAGGTCATCGGAGGATGAGGCATCGCTCGTGTCCACCAGATCGGTGAAGTATCTGGTTCCGGTACATGATTCCTCGGTGACTACTACCGCTCCGCTCTTCTCGATGGTGTCATGCAGCTTCCAGTTGGGTATGGTCATGGGCGTGCCTGAGATCAGCACCCGTGGAGCGCCCTTGGCTGCCACTCCTTCACCCCGATCAACCCTCGCCTCCAGTTCTTCCGCCAGCTCGTTGGTCTTCTTGACAAACCTCTCGGCATCATCGAAGAGGGCGAGCTGCATGACCAGCAGCACATCCTTTCCGCTGATGGGCACAGGATCCGCTTTTCTTGTGTTGTAAACCCTGGCCAGAGCCAGACGCTTGCGGTTGGCGAGATCAATGGCCGCCAGGAGCTTCTCGTCAGTGACCTTTCTGCCGGTCAGCTCCTCGACTTTGCCTTTGAACTTTTTTACCTCCTCAAACCAGAGGTTTCTGGAGAGGGCTTCATCCTTCTTGTGAGGCAGATGGAGTGTGTGAGTGGGAACGTATTCGCCTAAAAGCTCGTACATCTTCTTCTTGCCTCCGCAGGTGGTCTCGCCGACGAGGAGGTCAGCCGACTGGAAATAGGGACAGAGATTTGAGATCTTAAAGCCGAAGGAGGATTTGATGAGCGGGCAGGTATTCCTGGGAAGGATCTTTTCTGCATCGGCAATGGGAAACTCGGCTCCGCCGCATAAAACGAGCGGGACGGCTCCTGTTGCATGAACGAACTCCTCTGGGAAGAACGCACAGAAGGCACCGATGACCTTGTCACCATTGTTCTTTCGATCATAGACCTCTTTAGGCCGTTTGCCATGCAGATCCTGAATAAAGGAATCGAAATAGGAGATCTTCTCAGGTCGGTTTTTCTGAGTCAAGAAGACGCTTTCAAAGACCGGAGGCAGGCCCTTTATGAGATCGTCATGTCTCTCTACATCCAGGCCTACCTCTCTCCAAAAGGTCTCGTTATCCACATCAGTTCTTATTTTTTTTGTTTCAGTCATTTTATCACCTTCAATATCCGTCTCTGCCGATGGCTGCAGCTCCTAGAGCGCCTACCAGTTGCGGTTCTTTGGGGAGGGTCAGCTTCACCCGCAGAGTCTCTTCCAGTGCTTTTCTCATGGCCGGGTTCTTTGCAGCCCCGCCTGTAAATACCACCTGATCTTCCACTCCAATCCTCTCGACCATGGCCTTGATTCTCCTGGCAACGGAGGCATGCACTCCTGCTGAAACGTCCTCGATGCTTGTCCCCTGAGCAATCTGAGAGATGACCTCGCTCTCGGCAAACACTGTGCACATGCTGTTGATTCTAGCAGGAGTTTGCGAAGCCAACGATTTGCTGGAGAACTCCTCGAGCGATACCTCCAGGGCTTTGGCAGTGTTCTCAATGAATCGTCCGGTTCCTGCCGCGCAGCGATCATTCATGGCGAAGTCCAGGACGCGTCCATGATCGTCGATCCGGGTGATCTTGGAATCCTGGCCTCCGATGTCGATGACAGTTCGGGCGTCTGGAAAGAGCAGATTGCTGCCCTTGGCATGAGCTGTGATCTCGCTTACGATCTCGTCTGCGGAAAATGAGACGCGGCCATATCCGGTGGCAACGATCTTGTCGATAGGGCCTGCCGATTTTTCTAAAATTTGCTCCAAGACTGCTTCTCCGGCCTTTCTCGGATTTGCGCCGGTAGGCCGAATAGCACTGGCTAAGACCTGTCCGTTGAGGACCACAGCCTTGACGGTTGTCGATCCCAGATCAATGCCGATAAATAGCTTTGTCATGGATCGATGGATCATCTCTGTTGTATAAATTGTCAGGCAAATCCGCAAATCTTGCCTCTATCTCAACATTTATTGAACAGTATGTGATAGGTATGTGTGGTGAGACGCAAATGAGGGATCTACTTTGCCGACCAGAAATTTGAATCGCCCAACGTGAACATAGAACGCTTTCTGCCATCTGCCAGGCCGAAGTTTTCTCAGTACTCCTTCGAGGTGATAAAACCGGGAAGCCTCTGGAGGTTAAGGGAGGAACAGAGTTCCCGTCTGCTTCCCATAGCTAGAAAGACGAGGACAGACAAGAAAAAGCTAGATGTCGTGGAGTAGTGGTAGATCTGAAAAATTCTGCCACAGCTCTTGCTATCAACAACGCCATTGATTTGCCTGGCACCAAATTGGCAAGTCTGGCGAGGCTGCATTCGAAGGATAAAATTGTGGGCAACTTTAGGCGAAAGGCCTTTGATCGGGAGGTGCCGGCCAAATAACCTAAAGACTCCTCCTTTATCCTTTGTCTCTTCTTTTTATAAATAGATTTAAAATAAAGTCGTTCTTGAAAATAAATATTAAATGAAATTTTTTAAAAAACTTAACAAAAAAATTTAAAACCCAGGCCAGGCTATCTCCCGACCTCACTTACTCGTCGTTCTCCTCATAAACCTCCAGCAGATCCTGGAAGTTCTCGTTATCCGGCTGCTGCGCAATCAGATTGTCCAGAGCTTCTTTGTAGATGGAGGTATCAATGTGCTCGTCAATATCCTCGTCAGAGCTGATGAAGCCAATGGTGTTCATCATTTCCCACCACTCCTCGATGGCCTTCTTATTGGGGTCAGGCGAGAAGTTGAAGTGCTCGGAGAATATAGAATCGGCTATAACCGTTTTGTCGAAATCCACATATTTCTGGACATCCTCTACGCTCTCATCCGGATTGGTCTTGATGTAGTCGTAGGCCTGGATAAGAGCGGTTTCGAACTTCACCAGGCTATCCCTGTCGCTATCAAGTGTGGCGGTGCTCACAACGAACCGGCAGCATGGATGCTCTGGAGAGAATGTGTCGCTATTCAAGATCACCTTCAGGCCCTGGGTTTCAGCTATTTGCTGGTAGGGCAGCCAAACGATTCCCACATCCGCCTTGCCGGTCTTGACTGCATCCATGACAATGGAGGGAGACTTTAGCTCTTGGATGGTCACGTCCTTCTCCCAGTCGATGCCTGCCTCATGCATGGCATTTCTGAAGACCACGTCACCAGTGGACATTCTGACTGTGGCGATGGTTTTTCCTTTAAAAGCCGTGATGTCGTCGAATTCGCTGGCGCGATCCGCCAGGGTAACGGCAGCCGCGCCCTCGCCCATCAGCCCGCCGATGTACTTGAGATCAGTGCCTTTGGAGATGTAAACCGCGGGTGCGGTCGATCCCATGGCGATGACATCCAGTTTGCCTGCTGTGAGCGCATTGTATCCGTCAGCGCTGTTCGGGAACTGGGACAGCTCAACGTCGAGATCCTGATCCGCAAAGAATCCCTGCTCCTTGGCCACAAAGGTGAGTGCGTGTCCAGTGGTGGGCAGGTATCCAAGACGTATCAATTTTGTCTCCGCGGCGGAATCGGCGAGGGCGGAGGTGCTCACCAGCGCCGTCAGAAGGACCGCTACAATCATAATATTTAATAATTTATTCAACATATTCGTCCTCTGGCCGTTTTGTTTTTTCCGGCAATTAAAAGCATAGCGAAATGAGCAAGACTTGCCTTGATGCAAAGTCTTTCAGACAATGTCGGTTTGTCAGACAGATCAACTGTGCTCGTTGCACCAGCTATCAAAGTCGGGGTTAGAGATGATGCCATTAGCGATGATAATGAAGTCGGGACTGGAGGTCTCGGGTGCTCGATGAGGGCATGGTGCCTCAGGATGGCGACACTGTGGACCTGAAGGGCGGCGTGAAGGAATTTTATATCGATGCCAGGGAATCTCGAATATGACAGATGTAAGCTACATTGAAGTTGACGAGCAGGGATTGGATCTAATAAAGCCGCTCTGGGAGAAGCTCATTGAGCATATAATAGCCCGCTCCGTTTACTTTGGAGAATGGTTTGAGGCACGGGCCTTTGAGCAGAGGAAGTCCGAGTTGCTAAGAAAATCTTCTGCAGGCAAGATGCACATCGGTCTGGCCTTGGTTGATGGCGAGTATGTCGGTTATTGCGTCTCATCTGTATGCTGCCGGGCGGGAGAGATCGATTCGATTTTCGTCGAGGAGAGCCATCGCGCTTGCGGAATCGGCGGCGAAATGATGAAGCAGGCGCTTGCCTGGATGGAAAAGGAGCAGGCTGTGAGGATAAATATTGCCGTAAGCGTCGGCAATGAAGAGGCATTGCCATTTTACCAGCGCTACGGATTCTTCCCAAAGCACATCCTGCTCGAACCGAAAAAGTAATAATGCTCTCATATACGTCAGACAATCATCGCTTCTTATTCCTACGCAGTTCTCCAGAAACCTTAATCTCACACCTCTCTCCATCTTTCTCCTGTGAACTGCGATGTCCTGGTAGTAGGCGCCTCATCAGCCGGCCTCATGGCTGCCATCTCCGCCGCACAGAGCGGTGCGGATGTGATTTTGGTCGACCGGGCTCCTGCCGGCATCGGCCCGGAGCACGCTGCCAATACCCTCTTTCTTGGAATGGCTACCGCATCCGGGATCGAGATCGAGGACTGCTACCTGAAAAATGAGCTTGAGGGAATGCAAATCATCAGCCCCTCAGGTAAGGCTGTAAAGATCTCCTCCAGAGGATTCTTCCTCGACCGTCAGAGGTTCGATGAGCACTACAGAAGCCTCGCGCAAAGCTGTGGTGTAGCCATATTCTCCGGAACTGTCAAAGAGGCCAAACTCCAGGGCAGCCGCCGGGTTGTCTGCTTGGATCAGTGTCAGGAGGATGATAGCGGTGCAAGGATCGACGCACGCATCGTAGTCGATGCCTCTGGGGTATCTTCTTCCCTGGCCCGCCTGGCAGGGCTGCAGCCGATGCTCCACAGAGAGGACATCGCCTGGGCAATGGAAGCCGACATCGAGCTTAAGGATCTGGGCAAGGAGAAGTTCTTCCAGTACTGGATAGGCAGCATGGCCCCCGGCTGGAAGGCCACATTCTCACCGGCGGGCGGCGACAGGGCCACCCTTGGTGTCTTCGTGCGTGGCCATGGCGAGAACGTGCAATCATTCTTTCGCAGCTTTCTCAAGAGGTTCAAGGCTTATAAGGCCGCACGGTACCCGGATATCGAAAGCCTCAAGATCCACTCGATTCGGAGGGGCGGCGACCCAATTGCCGTTCTGCCCGGTGAGATCGTGGCCGATTCCCTGATGGTGACAGGCGGAGCTGCGGGGCAGAGTGGTCTCGCCTACAGCATGCGCGCCGGCTGCATTTGCGGCCTTGTCGCAGCCGAAGCCTCAAAGAAGCTGGACGTATCCAAAAAGAGCCTCTCCCGCTACGAGAAGCTCTGGAAGAAAGAGTTTTACTGGCAGTACAGAATGGGCAGAGCATCTCTAGAGACCCTGGCCGACATGAAAGACCGCGAAATTGACGTGCTGGTCGCGAACCTGTCGGCAAAGAATCTCATCTCCGGCGGCTCATTTGTCAAAAAGGCAGCCTATGCCAGCGTTGTCGTGGCTCTCTCCAGGCCCAGAACACTTATCGACCTGGCAGCAAATCTCATGCGAGGATAACTTGGCTCTCGGAAAAGTCCATTTATTTGAAATGCGTTTGTGCCGCCCATGATAGAACTGTCCAGCGAGCCTTATGTTCTCAAGCCAAGGACCACGCCACTCACTGAGGCGGACTTCCGGCTTCACCTCAACATCAACTGGTGTCGCGGCGTCCTCTTCAATGTAGTAGCCCAAAAAAACGCCATCGCCGTGGTCGAATACGACGCTCTCCTCTGGTCTGACGATGCCATCATGTTCATAGAGTACAAGGACTCGACTGCAGCCTACAAAGACCTCACCTCTCGCCGGATTCAGCAGATGAACAGCTTCGCCAAGAACATCGCCAGGGGTCTGGGCTACAAGAGCTTCGTCTTCATAGTGGTAGTAAAGGGGCTCGAAGAGAGAACGAGCAAAGGCGGCGTCGAGGTAATGCCGCTCTTTTTATTGGGCAACTACGAGCCCCAGTTCACCTCATCCATCACTGAGCTAGAATACCTGAACAAGATTATGGCCAAATATGCTCGCGAGGGCAAAGAGGACTTCGTGAAGGATCTCGAAAAGCTCAAGAAGATCTTCGAGATGGAGCAGTCATGAAATTTAAAACTGGCTATGCCTGGTCTGGCGGTGCAGCCACAGTTCTCAATGCAGTTGCCACCTGGAAGGGCTCGGCCTTCGGCATCGACCTCAAGACCTGGGCCGAGGTGGAGCTGAACGACACAGGCATCGTCAAAGGAGACGTCACAGGTGTGGACACAAGCCTTATTGAGACATCTGTTAGGATGGTGCTTGAGCGATTTGGCCTTAAATTTGGTGCGACCGTGCGCACAACGAGCGAGATTCCTGTGGCCAGCGGCCTGAAGAGCAGCAGCACCGCTGCCAATGCCGCAGTCCTGGCAACTCTCGACGCTCTCGATGAGGATATAGACCTGGTCGAGGCAGCCAAGATTGGCGTAGAAGCGGCAAGAGCTGTAGGCGTCACAATCACCGGCGCCTTCGACGATGCCCTGGCCTCGATCTTGGGTGGAATGGTGGTCACCGACAACAGAAATATGCTGCTCATGAAACGGGAGGAGTTCAACTCGC
>JAJRAX010000080.1 GCA_028679775.1 Methanothrix sp.
TCCCACCATCCAGGTAAGCTTTGTCAAGCTCCAAATGACCGGCGTACTGCCCACATTTGCATCTTGGATCACATCCGTAACCCTGTAACGCATCGTTACGCATCTCTGACATTAGCACTCCCCGGATAGCGTTTTGTCGTAGGTCGTCTGGTCGTAGCTCTTCAACATTTTTGCCCGCTGCTTATGATAGCTCCAGTCCAATCGTTTCTTCCAATCACGTCTCGCGCCCCGGTTCCGGTTTTTCCCTTACTCATGCTTAATCGTCTCCTTTGACTGTCTTCTTCCAGCCATGCCTTACCTTTCGACCTGGAATAGAAATACTCGGTCCGCTCAACTAGGCCCAGCTCCTCCATGTCGGCCAGGACACGCCTGGCGTTTGCTTCTGTGCGCTTGAGGATCATGCAGAGGTACCCAAGATGGGCGTGGGGCCGTCCGGGAGCTTCTGCAGGACCTCAGCCATGAGCTTGGAGCTGTCATGGAGCCGGTGCTCCTCTGCCTCTGCAGCTCCCCGGCCTTTGCCATAGTTCCTCGGAGCTGTGGCCGTCATAGTCCAGCTGGACGTATCCTGCGGCTTTCTTCAGCTCCCGGATCCTGGCCCGGCTGCAGGCCATCCTCATTTGCAGATCTCGTCTCACTCCTTTCTTCATGGCGTCATCAGCTCCTCAATGGGCCGCCCGGAATAATTTCCGCCAGGGCTGAGATTCACTGTTTTGAGAAATTCCGCAAGCGGTACCTTGTTTGGCAGATAGTCCACAAGGATGTTCAGGTCTGCATGCCCTAAATTGATCATCAGGCAGACATCCGGCTTGATCACAAAGGGCCACGAATGATAGGCTGCATACGTTTGAGCTTTGCCGAATTCGTCCAGGCTCTCCAGCTCGATCACGTCGTTGCTGCTTTCGGACTTGCGATAGACTATGAATAACCTCAATCCCTTCATGCTCTCCAGTGGCCTTAGGCGAGGCAGCCTGCTCTCATCGCAGTCCTGAATACGGAAGGAAACCTTCCGGCCTTTCTTTGGATGAGTCGTGTCCATTATCAATTTTGCATATGTGTCGTAAGATAAAAATTTCATACGTTGGCCTCCGCAGGCTTGGATGCACTGCGTTTAATCCATATGGCGATGCGTCCCAGGAAATTCTCGCAAAAGAATTGGGGGCCTCCTGCTGCACACTGCTTGAGCGTCATGCTTCGGCCCTCCCCACAGGTTCAGCGATGTGCCGTTCGATCAGATCTTTCGCTTTCCAGTGCTGGACCTCCACGATCTCGCCGGCTGAATAGAGATGATCAACAAACTTGTTGGGATTTTCAGGATGGGTGATTTGCGTTCGATACCCTTCCGGCTTGACAATGCGGACCGTCTCCAGGGCCGTGGGGTCCGGCTTGAAATGCTTCGCTTCCGGTCTCCTGGGGCCACCGGCTCGGTTAGTGGGGCCACCCTTTGCGCCATCCGATTTGTCAGTGGAGACAGCACTGGAGACGCCGGCTTGGTTAGTGGGGCCACCCTTTGCGCCATCCGATTTGTCAGTGGGGCCACCCTCCGAAATGATCGGAATCGCTTCGGCCCTGATGTACCATCCCCTGGACCTGGCCCCGTTGAAGCGCATCTTGCATTTCAGGTGGCCATCGCCAGCAATGATCAGGAGCTTCTTTTCATTCAATGCCTGAGTGATGCTATCAATCGAAAGCTGTCGCGGGAATGCCCCGATCTTCGACAGTTCCGTTAAGGTCTCTGCAGGCAGCAGGAATAGGCCTTCTTCCGTCCATTTGCCTATCACCGATCCTGCAGAGGCGTTCTTTCCGTCCATGGATTGAATCAGGCCGGGATTGTTTGTCAGAAGCCTTCCCAGGGCGCTCAAGAATAGCGAAATCTCGCTCTCTTTGCTCGCTGTCTCTCCCTGGCCCAGCCCTTCATCTGCACTCTTCTGATCAGTGGGGCCGGCCCCGCTGTATTTCTCCGCTAGCTCCCGATCATGGGCTTCCGTCGCCGCCCTGCCTTCTCCAGCTCGGAGAAGATCGGCCTTGATCTCTCCGTTCCCTCCATACCATCCATTGTTTTGGTATACCCTATCTTCCCTATCTTTTATTTTCACTCCCATTTCATTTGCGTTCTCATTTTCAGGGAAACTAGGGGTAGGCAAAACTATGGATGGTATGGATGGAGATTTGAACCTCGCACCAAGCCAACACCTTGGCAAAGCCTTTCCGGTTGGACTATATGGCCGATAGTCGGAGAGAGGAATAACGGATTGGTCCTTCAAGAGCTGCCCAAATCTCGTAATTGTCATGGGCCTCATGTTGTGTTTCTGGCTATACTCTCTGAAACGACTGAGAAGAACTCCCTTCTCTACATAGTTATTGGGATCCTCTTCGCATTCATCCATTAGAAACGCTATAACAGGATTTGCATTCCGTTTGTACATAATTTCGACATCTTCAACGGTCTTGTCGTAGCTGAATCGCCAACCGTTTGCCTTGAGTCTCGCCAGGCCCGCGAGAGCGATGTTCAGAAGGCCGCTCAGCTCTTCCGGGGCCTGGAGTTTAGCATCTAGGTCAGGATCGGCTGTCCCTTTCTGCAGATCGAAAATTTTTATGAACTCGATGAGTATCCATCTTGAATAAAATGCATAAGTATCATCCGGGCTTCGTGGGAGCACGTTGGCAGAGAATAGGAGCTTCGCTTTGTTCCTGAAGCTGAAGGCAGGTCGGTATTTCTCTTGAGCCCTGTTATCATCACCGCCTGAAAGGTTCCTGAAGGCTGCCGTATCTGAGAGGTCCTTTGAGGGCAGGTCGCCGCCAATGTTGGCCAGCTTCCCATACAGATCAGCCTTTGCGAACCTATCAGCTACAAGGTCCTGGAGGGTAACATTGCTGATGCTCTTCGTTCCAAGGAACGCGGTTATCAGCCTCAAGAGCGTTCCTTTCCCGTTCCTGCCAGGGCCTAGGAACATAACCGCCTTATGGACATTATAGTCAGGCCAGAGCAGCCAGCCTATTAGCTCTTCTATGAGGGCGATGTCTCCAGCCTGTGCTACCTCCATTAAAAATTTCTGGATCTTAGGAGCTGTCGCATCTGGATTGTAAAGTACATCAATCTGAGCGGTCGAAAGAAAATCAGACGTATGCGGCGAAAGCTGCAGGGTTTCCAGGTTGAGCAGGCCATTCTTTACGTTCAGGATGCTCCTATTATTGAATAGATCCCTGTCAACGTAAGTCCTGCGCTTTACTTTGCCTATGACATCCGCAACCAGCCGGTTAGATGTCACGTCACCGAACTCTGTTTCAATTAGGGTCTTTAAGGCCGTCTCGCCATCATCGAGATAAACACCGTGATCGAATCGGTAAAGCCGCTCTGTGTCGGATACTGTCTTAAAATGGTGCTCTGCTATCCATTTCGGGATACGTTCGTTGATCTCGGCCAGGCCATCCACTACTGCCTCTCCATCCCTGGAGACATGCCCTATCTCATCGAATGCAAGACCTAGACCTCTTAGCTGCTTTTTATATTTCTTCAGGAATCGATAAGCTGCATTCTCTTCCTTGGGGGAGAGATAGCCATCAGATATTGCTTTCTCGATGAGGTCCTCATGCTCTTCTCTGTCGAATTTGCTGAATCCCTGGCCATCCTTAGAAGTTGCCTTATCACATACCTCGGCCA
>JAJRAX010000334.1 GCA_028679775.1 Methanothrix sp.
AGAAATTGTTGGCGATATACGGGACGAATTTGACAAAGAAGAAAATCCAATAACTATTGTTAATGAAAACAGTTATATGATTCTCGGTAAAGTTTCTATCGATGAATTAAACGAACTGTTTGATAATAACTTCTCTTCTGAAAACGATGATTATGATACTGTCGGGGGATTCATTTTTAATCATGCCGGTATGATCCCATCTCAAGGATTTAATTTTATTCATAATAATTTTAAGTTTACCGTTAAAGAAGTATTCAACAAAAGAGTCAACAAAGTTCTTGTCGAGCGGATTCTGCAAACGGATAATGATTGATGAAAAAAGGATGTTTTTTCAGCGCTATCATTTTTCTTACAGTTATTGTCGGAGTTGGTTTTTATTTAATTAAAAGATATTATCCTGAAATAAAAAAATACGCTAAAGAAAAAATCATTAAAATTAGTTTGAAAGACTTGGACGAGGAAATTGATAAACTTCAAAAAAATGAATATCAAGATTCGCTTCGGACATTCATTAAAGTGGAATTAAATAAGTTGAAGGACAAAGATTTTGAAGATTCGATGAATAAGTTTGGCAATGTAATGAAACATGTTAAAATTCTGATGAAAGATAACATTATTGACTCAACGGATTTTACAGATTTAAAAAACATGGTAAGAGAGGATGAAAGACCAACGAAAAACTGAAATAAAAGTCGGTATTACGGTTCTAATAGCCATTATTATTTTTTTATGGGTACTTGGCTGGGCTAAGAATTTCACAGTAAATTCCGGGAAAAAAATTGTAAATGTGGAATTTAATTCTGTTGCAGGTTTGGAAGTCGGTGATCCCGTAGCTATTAACGGAGTACGGAAAGGTTATGTTGAGGATATTAGAATAAAGAATGAGAAAGTTTTTGTCAGTGTTAATTTAGACAGCGATATAATTCTTAAGGAAGACGCAAAGTTTTCAATAATGATGCTCGATTTAATGGGCGGAAAAAAAGTTGAAGTAAATCCCGGATCTTCTAAAAATGAATTAAATTATTCTTCTCTTCAGAAAGGTGAAACTCTCGGTGATATTGCCTCGGCAATGGCTGTTCTCGGTAATGTTCAAGGGGATTTGATCGATGTTATAAAAGAAGTCAAAGTTTCATTATCATATCTGAATGAAACTCTATCCGATGAAAAATTTAAAACTGATCTTAAAACTTCTGTAAATAATCTAAAAGTGTTAACCGAAAATCTTAATTCGGTTTTAAATGCAAACAAAAATGAAATTAACGATCTTCTTAAATCCGGCAACCAGCTTACAAAATCTGTCAATTCGTTTATTTCCGAAAATAAAGACACTCTCAAACAAACAATTTCTTCTTTGAAAGAAACTCTGAATTATTCGAAAACTCTGATAGCCAATATCAACGATTTTATGACTAAGACAGATAAAGGGGAAAATAATCTCGGCAAGGTTTTGAATGATAAAAACATGATTGAGGATTTGAAAACATCGATACAAAACTTAAAAGAACTTTCTACTCTATTGTTAGAGCAATTGAAATCGAAAGGTTTGAAGGTTGATGCCGATGTAGATTTGTTCTAATATTTTTTGAAAGAAGACGATATGGTACTCGGAGTTGGAATAGACATAATTGAAATAGACCGTAT
>JAJRAX010000081.1 GCA_028679775.1 Methanothrix sp.
CGGCCGCTGGGACAGAGAGGAGAGAGCCTGGCTCACCTCCTGCCTGGAGGCTTACCTCAAGAAGAACAGATATGCTCGAGTTGTGGCCCACTTGGAGGGTGATCTGGAGCAGGCTGTCAAAGACAGCGGCCTGGATGCTACCTACACCGGCGGCGGCACCAACGGCCCGGCTTTGTCCCGCCTTGGGGAAGCTGTGGCCGAGGCCTGCCGCGATGCAACGCGCCTGCCAGACCAGCGACTCTTGCGTTACCGGGCTCACACCGACTTTTACTTTGGGCCTGGCGCCGGCGACCTCCTGCTCTCAGGAAAGATCACAGTGCGAGGCAGGGAGATTCAGGACGAGCAGAAGAGGTCTCTTGCCGCTACCACACCCAGCGGCTTGATCGCCCTATCCCTAGCAGGCGCAGCCCGACTTGAGAAGCTGGGCCGCTATGTGATCCGCATAGGCGACTTTCTGCCCAAAGGCTCTCTGCTCGCTCCGGGAGTAGTGGATGCCGACGAGCAGATTCGACCGGGAGATGATGTTATAGTAGTAGGCGAGAAGGCCTTCGGGGTGGGGCGAGCAAAGATGTCAGGCTGGGAAATGAAGTCATCCAAGAGAGGCGTGGCAGTCGAGATAAGGCAGATCAAAGGAAGATAAAGGCAACAGGTTCTACGGACTACCACCACTGCAGTCAGAGAGCACAAAGAGGACTCATAGAGGTTACCCACACAAAACAACGAGGAACCGATTTTTTGTAAGCACAAGCTATCATAACTTATATAAATCAATCAAAGGAAAACCTTTTCCGGCAGAGGATAACCAAGATGGCAATAGTAATAGTAGACTATGGTATGGGAAACCTGTTTTCCATCTACAATGCCCTGGATTATGTGAGCGGAAATCCCAGATTCGCCCACGATCCACAGGACCTGAACGGAGCAGATGGCATAGTAGTTCCGGGAGTGGGAGCTTTTGGAAGCTGTATGAGCCAGCTCTCCAGATTCAAAGATAGCCTCTTGGAGCACTTCCAGGATGGTGTGCCAATGCTTGGCATCTGCGTCGGCATGCAAGTACTCTTCGATGAGAGCGAGGAGAACCCCGGAGCAGCTGGCTTGGGCTGGATTTCCGGAAAGGTTGTGCGCTTGCCGGATAGCGTTATGATCCCCCAGATGGGCTGGAACAGCCTCTCCATCAAGCAACCGGTAGAAATCCTGAACGGGATCTCTGACGGAGACATGTTCTATTTTGTTCATTCCTATTACGGACAGCCTGTGGATAGCTCGGTAATAGCCGCAACCACAGATCATGGAGTGGAGGTCACTGCTGCCGTGACCAAGGACAATCTATTTGCCACTCAATTCCACCCAGAGAAATCGGGTCCAAAAGGCCTGAAGATACTGAAAAACTTTGTGAGGGCCACGCAATGCTAGCTAGAAGAATCATTCCATGTTTGGACTGCGACCTAGGCGTGCCTGGCGGTCGAGTTGTCAAAGGCATCGAGTTCAAGCAGATCAGGTACGCTGGAATCCCCTGGGAGCTGGCTGGCAAATACTACGAGGACGGTGCAGACGAGATTGTATTTTTGGACATCACCGCATCAGCAGAACGACGGGAGACCATGACCAGCGTCATCAAGAAGACCTCACGCTCGGTATTCGTGCCCCTGGCAGTGGGAGGTGGCATCAGCAGCGTGGAGCAGGCCAGAGAGGTCTTCAACGCCGGTGCAGACAAGATCACCCTGAACACCTCGGCCTTGAAGCGCCCAGAACTGATCAGCGAAATAGCCGAAAAATACGGAAACCAGGCCGTGGTCCTGGCAATTGACGCCAAGCGACGCTTCAACATCGAAGAAGGCCGGAAGGTCGTGCAGACCGAGAAGGGCCCATGCTGGTTTGAGTGCTCCTATTACGGCGGCAGGCAGTTCACAGGCATTGATGCCATCGCCTGGGCCAAGAGAGCAGTATCCCTAGGAGCAGGAGAGATCCTTCTTACAAGCATGGACCGAGACGGGACCTATGAAGGATTCGATATTCCTCTCACCGATACAGTATCCAAGATTGTAAACGTGCCAGTGATCGCATCCGGCGGCAGCGCAAGCCCTGATCACATGCTTGAGGTCTTCGAGAAGACAAATGCCTCGGCGGCGCTGGCTGCCAGCATCTTTCACTTCGGAGAGTGGACTGTTGGCAGTGTGAAGAGCTATCTCAAAGAGAGAGGCGTGAACGTCAGGATCTAAAAAGCGGACATATCAGAGATGAGGTACGTAGAGCTTACCAGGGCTCCATGCAATCAGACACTGGAAGTCATGGCAGTCAATGGCGATGTCAACTGGGAGAAGAGATTTGAATCCATGGGCATACGGAAGGGCAGGCGCATCAGAAAGATCGCCGATCAGCCCTTTGGCGGGCCCGTAGTAATTGAGGTAGACTGCTCAAAGATCTCGCTGGGTAGGAATATTGCCGCAAAAATCGAGGTGGAGGTACTTGCCCCTCCTGCCGCTTAATTTATGATTTCAGGTTGATATGAGTTGCTTCAGCCTCTGGATGCTCTCCATGGCCTGAGCAGACTCGTGCAACTTCTCCTCCTCGAAATGCTTTATGATCTCATCGATGCCAGCCCTCAGCGAGTAGACCTTCATCGGTCTGCCTTTGCCCTCTCGCTTGATCTCTTTCTCCTCAATCCAGTTATTGTCGCGCAGGGTGCGCATGGCAATGCTTACCTCTGGCTGCCGGAGATCGGAGCCCATCTCGATCTCACGAGATGAAGCCTCGTCCACATTGGCCAAGAAGGTTATCAATGTTGCAACGTTACGTGGAACGCTCAGGGAACGAAGCGTTTCCACAAATTCCATGTCCTTATCATCCAGGATCTTAACTGTGGACTCTCTCATAATCGTCACCATATTTTTCTTGTCACGAATACTTAATGATATAAATAATTTGTTTTGAAAGGGAATGCCTTTTAATTATACTTAATTAGACTAATACTTTAGATAATAACTTTAAAAGCAAATGGCATTTACATTTAGGTGACTTTGCAACCTTGAACCAATTAAGTTAAGAATTTATATTTGTAAAAATTTCTTTGCACCAATTATCGAGCTTACAGAATCGATGCGATTTTGCAGAAATATATCCGATTCGTCCCTAGATAGAGCGAAATAATTAATTTAGAGAGAATTGAAATATATCATATTATCATATTATTTATAAAGAAAAGTTAATGTTGAATGCAGACCAGTCCGTCTGCCGGAAGCTCCCAAGCAAGGTATATTTCCCTGCACAGACAAGATTACGACCATGATATCCATCGAGATCCGCGAGAAGGATCTCAAGGAGTTGACCCGGACTGAGGTCAAGAACCTCCCCGGGGCTTTCTTTGCAAGGACCAGCCCACTTCTGCGCCCCTTTATGAACAAGCTGGAAGCCCTTTTGCCTGACGAGAACAAGGGACAGGGAGACAGCTACGTGCTCAACGCCCTTCATTCCCATATTGAGCTGGTACATGCAGACAATAGACAGATTGCCGTGAAGAACAGCGAAAATGAGGTCGTGATTCGTCGCGAAGAGCTGGGCGAGTTGATCGAGGAGAGATACCCAACCACAAGCCACCATCGCCTCAACCTGCCTGGCCTCTTGTTCCTGCAAAGCGGCCCGGCTCTGCAGACAGCCAGCGCCATGATCCTTCGTCGCGAGCACAAGTTGCATATTCCGGATGGAAACAGAACCATGCGCTACATCTTCCATATGGCTGTGGCTGCAATTGACGCAGACAAAGAGAAGATCGTTGTATCTTTTGATATGGAGAGACTGCCAAAAAAGGCGGATGGTTCTTCGGTACTGGATTAGAATCGAGCAGAATATCAATCAACGGAAAATCAGTCAAAAGAGATTCCGGCAGGGCATGTCAGAGAAAAAATAGAGAACGGCATGCCATTCGCCCTGCCATGGCTAGATTATCAAGCTCTTCAGACTCCAGAGCAGCTTCGGGTTGAATCTGAATAAGACGCGCAGCATCCCTGCCAGATCCATCTTTGAGATGTCCTCCTTGGCCAGGGAGCCGAGGAGCTGGTTCATGTCATTATCATTGAGCTTGACGAAGAACTCCTTGAACTGGAAGCTCCGGGCAATCGTCTTTCCGATCTTCTCTCGCCAGCGCGTCTCGTACTCGACGAGCCCCCGCCGACTCATGTCGCCTGCAGATATTGCCTTGGCCGCGACCTCTCCTGCCATGACTCCCGCCTGCATGGCATTGAGAATGCCTCCACCTGTAAGCGGATCGGTCTGATGGGCAGCATCTCCCACAAGCATCACTCCATCGGTGGTGGCTGATTCAATGGGCCCGGAGCAGGGATCTCCACCCACGACCATCTCCACCACTCGACCATTGGGAAAACGGGCCTTCATGAACTTATGGAGCAGCCGCACCGCTTCACCTGGCTTGGACCTGGAGCCCTGAATTCCTAGGCCAATGTTAGCCAGCTTCTCGCCCTTGGGAAACGACCAGGCATACCCGGATGGCGCGATGTTGTTACCCAAGAAAAATTCTGTGTATTCTTCATCAATGGATGCATCATGCACCAGGAACTGGGCACAGGACTCGATGTCTTGAAGCTTGAGGGCAGTGTCTATGCCGGCCCAGCGTCCGACCTTGGACTCGACTCCGTCCGCACCTATGATTAGAGGAGCCTCAATCTCCAGGGGCTCGCCGATTCTCATGGCCGAGACTCCGCTGATGGCTCCATTCTTTCTTAGGAGACCCAAAGCTCTGGTCTTGACCAAAACCGTGGCACCAGCCTGAGCTGCGAGCATTGCCAGGCCGCGATCGAAGACCTTCCTCTCCAGGACGTAACCCACCTCGCCACCGCTCTTGTCTTCAGACATAACGATGCTCGTTCCATCCGGAGCATAGAGCCTAGCTCCCTTGACCTCGGAGGCAATCCATTCAGGTTCGAGCTTGACGAGGCGGTTTAACGTCCTCTTGCTGACACCTTCGGCGCAGCGCACGGGGTCGCCGATCTCCTGGCGCTTCTCAAGCATGACCACTTTGAGGCCTGCTTCGGATGCTGCCTTCGCCGCCATTGAACCGCCAGGGCCGCCACCTACCACAATCAGGTCGCACTTCATGCATTGACCTCGAGGGCCCCAACTGGGCAAATCTTGGTGCACAGGCCGCACTCTTTACACTCTGCCGAGACCTCCAGCCAGGTCTCCACCAGCTCCAGGGCACATGTCGGGCAGACACCGACGCAGGCACCGCAGTAGCAGCATTTGTATCTGTTGACGGTAAGCATGAGATCACATCCTGTAGGATAATTATTAATTATGATTATATATTAATATTCTATCTCAAAATCCTCGTATCCTTTGCCTTCCAGCTCGGACAGCTCCATGCCCAGGACTATAGCCCCTGTGGGCCCAGACTTCATGGCTTTGAGCAGCTCGCCCACTTGCTTCCGCTCTCCCTCCAAGAAGGCCTCCACTCCGCCTCCCGGAACGTTTCTCACCCAGCCTTTGATCCCCAGAGCTAGGGCCCGATCCCGGGTAAAAGCACGATAATAAACGCCCTGCACCCGGCCCGATACCCGGACATGCACCGCAATCATTTGCGGACTCCAGTGACCAGATCTTCTAAAGCCTTGCGCTGATCTTTGGCCTTGATGATTCCAGACGCGAGCAGAACGCCCGCCGATCCCAGCTCTAAGGCAGCTCTCAGATCCTCGCCGTGGGTAATTCCTGCGCCGCAGAGCACTTCCACATTGGGAGCTATGCGTTTGACGGCCTCAACCGATTTGGTGACGACCTCTGGGTCCGCCTTGGATACAGGAATGCCGCTGCCTATAAGCTCTGGTGGCTCCACGGCTACATAATCTGGGCCCAGTGATGCAGCCGCGCGAGTGGTGGCTACATTGTTGGTGCAGACTATCATCTTCATGCCGGCAGCACGACAGGCAACGATGGATGCATCGATCTCAGCCAGCTTGAGCCTTCGCTCAGAGTGGTTGATGAGCGATCCGGAGGCTCCGGCAGCCTTCAATGACGCGGCGGTTATGTGCCCGGTGAAGCCGCCGTATCCCACGCCGTCTACATGCTGAGCGAATACCGGTATCTTTACGGTCTTTGAGATGGCAGAAATATCAGCTACCTGTGGCACCACAGCCATCTGCACTGAGTAGTCCCTGGCAATGTCCTCGCAGATCTGGGCCAGGCGAACTGCCTCTTGGCCGGTAGATTCGCGATAGGTCTTGAAGTTGAGCACGATTAAGGTCATAGTATTCCTCGCCGCAGTTGTGTTCTCTCAGTGGGCATATATATTTTGGCTGCATTCGGCCAGGATGTCACTATAACATTTTTCGTAGACTGCTGAGCAATGGCACTCTCCGGTAAAGACCATCAGGATTTTCCCCTGGAAGAGAAAAGCAATCAACGGAAGCTTGCCCCGATCTTGGTCGTGAATCATATGATAGAGCAGACCTTCGGGTTGGGAATAGTCCAGTTTTGCCAGCTTCAGCTCCTTATGATTATCGAGGAAGCTCTCTAAAATAGGTTCGCATCTCCTGCAGATGTTGCAGTCTTTTTTGCCGATGAAGAGCAGCATTGTCTCATTTTTTGCTGCAAAGATCTCGGCAAGTCTCTTCGCCGGCCCATAGGTGTCCTCTAAAAAGGACTCTACCACCCCAGCTACCTCCTCCGAGGGTACGCTATATTTTTCGCACAATTCTTCACTTAGCTTTTCGTTCTTTTTGGACATGAATTTCTGAACCTGGTCCAGGAGATTCGTGGACAGGGATATGCTATTCATGTCTATGCCATTCATGCCTTTAATAAGAGATTGCATTAAAGATCGTGGATTACCTTGACCCTCAGTTTGGAGAAATCCTCTTTTATCTCAACAAGGAAGCCCATGCCTGCGAATATCTCCTCAAGCTCCATTCTGACGAATTTCTTGGGTGCGTCCGAGCCGAAGATGAGTGTGAACTCGTTCTTGCCGGTCTTGTTCATGTTAAAGAGATTACAGACTTCCAGCCTCTTCAGGATGCTCTCGGCATTAAAGAGCTTGTGCTTGAATTGCTCGGCGTGCGCCCGACAGACCTCTTTATGCAGATCCCAGAACTTTTCCTTGTCAGGGTGCGTCTCGATGAATTTTAAAAACAATATCCAGTGATCGATGTCCAGGATCACATGCTCGCCTGCGGAGAGCATCTCTGCATGAGTGTATACCTTCTTGTCCTCGGCGAACTCAAAGAGCATCTTGTGCTTGCCGAAGAACTTCAGAGACTCTCTCATCAGCTCGCTTTGGGACATGCCAAGATCGTCCTTCATCTTCTTGAACAGGCCTGCCGTCTCTTCATCCAAGGCGACGGTAATTCTTTCAGGTGATTTCATTTTATCCCCACAGCATTTATCTAAGCTATCTCCCTTTATGCTATATTACCTTTATCAAGCATTATCTTTAAATACCGATGCCGGAACAGGCATTCCCGCTGGCCCTGCATCTAGATCTCAGTTTTTGGCAGACCGGAATTGTTAAATTCCAATGAGAAATCATCCTTAATCATGGACTCATGGATGAAGGACAGGGATGTGTACAGCGAAAAGGACAAAGAAAAGCTGGAGAAAGGATCTGGTTTTGTCAAGGCCTGGACGCTAATTGCCAACTGGTTATACAGAGTAGTGTCCTGGTAAGCCCTTTCAGAGATCGGACTTAAGGCCATTAGCTTTTGCTGTAGTTATTCTATATCGTTAGTTTATTATTATTTTTGTGTTAATCTAACGCTGCCGCTTGCGACTTTAAAATTGCCATAACCTCATCTCGATCAGACCCTCGGGCTGTGACGGAGAGAATGGGCTCGCCGGCCAATATTCGCGACCCCATTTCTGGTACATCAGCCGTCCAGCTTCGCATCAGATCAGTAATAACCGCCAGATCATGGCGAGCATAGAGCAAGACTCTGCCTGCGGTCAATCGAGGCCGCGGGGGATGCTGTGGCAGCTCGCCTGAGAAGGATCGCAGGTGGGCATCGAAGACGTTGATCCTGGAGGCCATCTCCACTGTATCCAGGCTGCCCTGAAAGCGGCTGTTGACCTCGACCGGAACCGGGCCGTCCTCAGTTAGCAGGAAGTCCACGCCGTTGCTGCCCACCAGCCCCAGGCCGGCGATGATCTCCTCGGCCATCTCTGCCATCTCACCCACGCCACGCTGAGAGCGAGAGAGAGGAGTAATGTTTCCGCTATAGCGAAAACCATCTGCTCCGGCCCAAGCGAGTCCGATGAGCTGCTCGTTTTCGGCTATCGCCCGCGCCTCGCGACCATTGCCAATGACAGACACGCTGGCAGGCAGGCCGTTCATCAGCTCCTGGGCGATGAGACCCTCCTGCCAGCTCAGCTCTTCGGCAGACTCGACCGCCCTGCAGCCCACGCCTCCCGCGCCCCTGCGGGGCTTTACCAGGAATGGATAGGAAAAGCCTTCCGGAGAGGTTTCGGTCTTGATGAACGGAAAGCCCTTCTCCTCCAGCCAACGAGCAAGCCACAACTTGTCGGACACCTGAGAGGTCTTTTCTTGTGGATTATTGAGAACCGGGACACCCTGGATGGTGGCTTCTTCGAGTCCTGGGCCAAAGACGACGGCATCCGGTCGGAATTGTTGCACAAATGAGGGCAGACGCTGCACCCATCCCTCGCGCGGCAGTCTCTCCGTCTCTTTTGCCCACAATGACAGATCCCGGTCGCAGTAGCAGTCAATTGCAATGACCTCGTGCCCGGCCCGGCTTGCAGACCCGGCAATATGGCGAATGTTTATGCCGATTACCAGAATTCTCATTGCTCTTCATCCTCATTTCGAGGAGAGTATTCAGGATAGAGCACCTGTTTTCCTCTGGCCTGGGGCACAATCTTCAGGCCACCCTCGAATTGGCCTACTAGCTCCCGACCCAGGAAGAGACGGTCCAGGAATACCGCCAGCGCCGCCACCTCAGAGTGGGGCTGGTTTCCCACTGCCACATTCCAGTCAGAAAGATCGTACATCTCTGAAGGGACCTTCTCGCCGCCGACGGCCACAAGCAGATCGCAATCGCAGTTGGAGATCTCATCGATCACATCTGGCAGGTTGGAGCCGTACATTGTGAGGTGGACCACCTTTCCGCCCGCCTCCTTCCAACGCACCGTCTCGCCCTTCCAGGAGACATCAGACTTCAGTCGAAAGCTGCCGCCCCAGCGTTCTGCCACATCGACAAGGCTCTCTTCCACGTGAGAATCGCGCCCGCCCAAGAGCATCTCCTCTGCACCAAAGGCCCGCGCCACCAAACCCACATGAGTGGTTATCCTCTTGTCTCGCTCCGGCCGGTGGCCGATACGCAAAACCACGACTCGCATGGCCGCGGGAGAGATGGCATCTTATTTAGTCTTATAGCTCTTTTCCAAAATAGCTAAATTCACGAGGCGCATCAAACACCAAGATGAATCTTTGTGAGAGATGCCGGGGCAAGGGCTACTTGGTAGTAGGCGAGAAGGCCTGTCCCAACTGCGGAGGCAGCGGAAAGACCGGGTCCATCTCCTTGGGGGATGCAACGGACAACGATATGAAGGAGCTGATTGAGATGGGCTCCACAAAATGCAGCGTCTGCCACGGCACTGGCAAGATACCTGTAACCGAGAGCTGCCCGGATTGCGGGGGTCTCGGACGCGAGTATCTGTGCGTGGTGTGCAGGACGAAGCTTTCAAGCAAGAAGGAGCTTTGCGAGCGCTGTGCCAAGAAGCCGCTGGTACATATCCTCGATCCGGCCTGCGATGTCAAGGATATCGTTATCGGCGAGATCTACCAGGGGAAGGTCAATGGTCTTGCCAACTTCGGGGCTTTTGTAGATCTATCCGAGAGCGTGAGGGGGCTCGCCCACAACAAGTACCTCAAGAGCAGGCCTGAGGTGGGCGAAACAATCTTCGTGGCTGTCCGAAATATTCTTCCTAACGGCAACATCGAGCTTGAGCCAGTCGATATCAAGGATTACAATACAGTAGAGGTAGAGAAGGAGCTACCCACCTCCAAAGCATCAGAGCTCTCGAAGCTCGTTGGAAAGCAGATCATGTTAAAAGGAGAGGTCATCCAGGTCAAGCAGACTGGAGGACCTACCATCTTCACAGTGGCCGACGACAGCGGGCTCGTATTCTGTGCCGCATTCGAGCGAGCTGGGGTGAGGGCCTATGCCGATATAGACAGCGAGATGATGGTCCGGGTGATAGGCGAGGTCAGCCTGAGGAACAATCAGGTCCAGGTGGAGATCAAGTCCATGAAGCGCCTGTGGGGTAAAGACGCATCCGCAGTCAAGGACCAGATAGAGCAGGCGATAGACCGGCGGGCTGAGCCCTTCGCGACTGAGTTTCTGGTAAAAAGCGAGGTCATGACAAAGCTCATTCCGGCCATGAAGCAGGTTGCCAAGGAGATTAGGAGGGCAGTTTTCAAGTCCCAGCCCATTGTCGTCCGCCATCATGCCGATGCAGACGGCATCACCGCGGCAGTGGCAATAGAGACGGCGATTCTGCCGCTCATCAAGGAGGTCGGAGGGCCCGATGCCGAGTACTACAATTACCGGCGCGCCCCCAGCAAGGCGCCATTTTACGAGCTGGAGGATGTGACAAAGGATCTGACTTATGCTCTGGAGGATCAGACCCGGCATGGCCAGAAGATGCCGCTTATCGTTTTGATGGACAACGGCTCGACTGAAGAAGATGTCCCGGCCATGCGTCAGGCCCAGGTCTACGGATTGGAGATGCTGGTGGTCGATCATCACCATCCTCACAAGATTGTGGACCAGTTCCTGATAGCTCATGTCAACCCAGCTCACCAGGGCGGCGACTTCGGCCTGACGACAGGCATGCTGGCGACTGAGATTGCCCGGATGATCTACCCCCAGGTGGAGAGCAAGATCAAGCACTTCCCGGCGGTTTCAGCCGTTGGAGACAGGAGCGAGGCACCTGAAGCGGCTGAGTACATCAAATTGGTCGAGGACAAGTACGGTCGGGAGGATCTCAAGAAGGTCGCCCTGGCTTTGGACTACGAGGCATTCTGGCTGCGATTCAATGAAGGCCGGGGGCTCATCAACGACATCCTCTGCCTGGGAAGGCTGGACCGGCATAGGATGATTGTGGACCTATTGTGCGAGCAGGCCAATGCCGCGATTGACGAGCAACTGCGAGCAAGCATGGGCAACGTCAAGAGCACAAAGCTGCCAAACGGCATCATCATGAATGTGCTGGATGTGGAGAACTTCGCCCACAAGTTCACATTCCCGCCGCCCGGAAAGACATCCGGCGAGGTTCACGACAGATTGTGCAAGAAGTTCGCTGGAAAGCCCGTTGTCACAATCGGCTACGGCCCGGACTTTGCAGTTCTTCGAAGCCGCGCTGTTCGAATGAACATCCCCCAGATGGTAAAAGAACTGATGGAGGAGATTCCCAACGGGGGAGTATCCGGAGGTGGGCACCTCGTGGTCGGCTCGATCAAGTTCGTGGGCGGAATGAGAAAGGACGTTCTCGCAAAGCTCGCAGAGAAGATCGCAGCCTGCGGAGTGGACGCCGTGCCTGCCCCGAAGAGCGAGTAGACAGCGGGGCTCGGGGTCCCGGCCATCTTTTATTTGCCGACAATTGATTTTGCAGCGATTTTTTAAGATGATGCCTTTTTCAAGAGTTTCTCTATATCATCAAAATAGTCTGGCTGTTTCATCTCTTCAAGTTCATCAGGCGTGAAGAAGTCCTGCCATCTTCTGCAGGTAACAATCGAGGCAGATCGTCCATTGATTATTGCTCTCTTTATATTCAGCAGACCATCATCTTCCAGGCGTTTTACTGACGAGTAGACCTTGCCATGCGACCATCCGATAGACTTGGCAAGAGCGTATATATTCAAACCGGGATGGCTTTCGATCCACTTATATAGCTCCCAGTCCACATCTTCAGCCAGTTCTTCTCTTTTTCGGACAGCTTGTATGGTTTTGGTAAGCATTAGCTTATACCTTTGATTATTTGTTATATAAGCATTACGAGATATCTTCCAAGATAGCAATATATCTTTTAATGAAAACCGAAATACTTAAATCGTTCGAAGATATCTTTCTTTCAGATGATTGTAAAGGACGGAATTGAGGCTGCGGTACTGATAAGCATATGCAAGGCCACAAAAACCAGCAAATCTGCCCATGTTCCGGAAAGGTCTTTTGCCAGACGGATTCCTAATGAAGGCCGTTTGGTTAAGAAAGCTCTGCGCGAATTGATCCGCGAAGGATACGTGAGGATGCATCCAACGCATGGCGAAATGACTTACGAGCTGACCAATGAGGGGCTTGCATTCTGCCGCGAAATTGCAGGCCGACCGAAGTAGCAGTCGATAATGATTCTTATAGAGTGGACGCCTTGCTTGAGGCGAAAGGAGAATTGCTGGGCGGGAGTATTGCCCGAGCGTCTTTTCTTGACTAATCCAGCTTGCCCCAGGCTTTTTCCACCATCCCCCAGCCCCGGTCCTTCGCGTAGCTGTTCAGTACCTCCTGCACCATGACCATGAACTGTTCCTGGCTGTATTTGAGCTGCGATGCGAGCCTCTCCACCAGCGGCTCGACATTATTCACCTCTTCGCTCTTGATGCTCCTCAAGACAATGGCTGCGAGGGCCATGAGCCTGAGGCCCTCTGCCATCTTTTCCTGCTGCACTGCAAGAGCACCGAGTTGGAAAAATGCTCCCGCTTCTGCGGCTCTGTCTGCCAGTGACTGATTTATGAAGAGAGACTCTTTGAAGCTCTTGGCTGCCGCCTCCATCTCACCGGCCTGGGAATGGATTAGCCCGATGCTATGCAGTATTGCGGCCACGGCTGCTTGGTCGCCGACTTCTCTGAACCGGGGCAGAACCTTTGTGAACTCGGCTGCTGCTGCAGTGAAGTCTCCCTTCTCTAAGTCGAGGCTTGCCAGGTTGAAGAGGGCAAAGGATGCCCCCCTCTCGTCTTTGGCATTTTCGAGCAGCTCCAGAGACCGAACAATTCTGCCGCGCGCGGAATCGTGCTTCCCGCCGGCCATCTCCAGTCTCGCTGCCTCCTGCAGAACAGCAGCCTCACCGGACAGATCCCCCAATAGCCTCATGATCTCCATGACCCGCTCCAGCCTGAGGATGGCTGCTCCTTGTTCGCCCATCTTCAGGTCGATCTCAGCCAACTGGGCGAGACTGACAGCCTCGCCTGAGAGGTCGCCTGAGCCACGATAGGCATCAACTGCCTTTTGGAGAGCCTCCTTTGCCTGGTCGAGCTTCGCTCCTCCAAGCAGCGCTAGGCCCAGACCATGGTAGAAAGCCGGGTCGATAGAGATCTGCAAAGCCTTCCTGTACCACTCCGCAGCCTTTCGATGCTCGCCCAGATCCAGTGCAGCTTGGGCGATCCATGCTGCGCTCGACGCCGATTGCATCTGAAGATCAAAGATCTCCCGGTTCAGCCTGATCAGCTCTCTGTGATGGCCGCGCCGTCTTAGGTAGCCGCTGATTCGAGCTGTCACAAGGCCTGCAGCATCCAGATCATCTGCATCCAGATAGTGTCCCCGCGCCTCCATGAGAAGATCGAATCGAGAGAGGCCCAACTCTGCCGCACGCCCCGCCTCGGCCAGCTCCCGGAGATAGCCGCCAGCCGCTCTGTTAACCGCGCGCCTCTCCTGCGGGCTCAGGGCCTCCAGGAGGCTTCTTCGGATGCCGGTGGGCACTGACCAGAGATCTCCTGAGGCATAAGCAAGCGAGAGACCCTGCCACTGACGAACTGTTGCCGCTGCATGCTCGCGAGTCATGTTGCAGACGGCTAGAAACCCCTCCAGGCTCACGGCAATGCCATAGACGGCGGAGCAAGAGAGACAGTGATAGGATGCAGGGGAGAGGCCTGAGGTGACCTTTGACTGAGCATTCTCTCCTGGGGCCAGATCGCCAAGCGAGAGAGCACTGCGGATCAGGGCCAGATGAGATGGAAGGCCAAAGGCAGAATGGTGCAGCTCGGCCAGACTGGCATAGCTGATCTCGCCAATTTTATATCGATTCGCTACGGCTTCATCCTTGAGAAGAGCTCTGATGAAAGCGGCCTCATAGAGGCCCTTTTGCTCCCACCTCCTCGCGCGGGCGGGCAGAGTCAGGGCATCCGCAGGCAGCGTGCTGCATGTGACAATCGCTCGGCTCTTGCCCAGGCCGCGCAACATCTGAAGATAGAACTCTGCCAGATCCGGGTCCAGAATCCTGTCGTTCTGGCCGTCCGTCTCCAGACCATCCCAGAGCATGAGGATAGGAGACGTTTTCAGCTCATCAGCCAGGACCCGCAGTCGTTCCCTGATAGAACGCTTTGCGTCTTTGAGGTCCTTTGTCACCCCTTCTCTGCCCAATCCGTCAAAATGAGCAGTTGCGGCCTCCAGAAGGCGGGTACTGGTAATTGGATTGTAGGGCGAACTGTAGATTGGCAAAATGCTGTAGCCAAGAGATGCCATCTGCCAGGAGAGAAAAACAGCCAGAGTGCTCTTTCCCGCACCCTGCTGACCGGTGATAACGAGCGCATTTATGCTGCCGTCTCGAAGGCCAGGGAGAAGCTGCGCGGTCTCCCGCCTCCGGCCCACAAAGCAATCCGCACGGCCTTCGTTCAGGCCTGGCAACATGGAGACTTCGTGGCATGGAAAAGCGGTGGATTCTGCCTGCTTCTCCTGCGGGTTGAATATCTTCGACGGGAGGATGATCGAGTACAGAGCTGGGAAGGATTCGGGCATCGAATTGAGGCCGGCTGATGAGGACATAGATGAAGACAAGCCCTCCCTGAGAAGGGTTCTGAGGGCCAAATCAATCGATTGACCTGAAGCCATGGCATGATAGAAAGGCCGGGCGCGAGCCGTTTCTGCGTTCCAGGCCACCGCCAGGGGAATTGTCTCTGAGAGCTTCTGGCAGAGCAGATGCAGGGCGACGGAGGACTCGTTCTGTTGTCCGGAGAGGATGACTCCTGCGAGACCCAGTCCCTGAAGAGCAAGAGCGAGATCCTCGGCCCACAGCAGAGCTGCTCTTCTTGCCGTCGCATTAGAAGACTCCAGAGATAATGCTGCCCGGCCTTCTGACATCTTTGCCTGGCAGGCGAGATGCAAAAGATGAGGCCGAAACCGCTCTGCCAGATCCCTGATCTCTTCAATGGTTGCACTCTCACAGATGACTACCTCCATGTCCAGACCGCATGCCGCCTCAAGAATAGACGTCTCCTCCGCCTCGTAGTCCAGTGGCTTGGATGCCAGAAAGAGGAGGCGCAATGGTCCTGAGGAGAGATTGAGCTTCTCGACTGCGGCAGAGGTCGCGATAGGCTGGCGAATGACGCTGATGTCGCCGCATTCATCAGGCTTGTCCGAAAAATGAGCTAGCATCTCCCAGGGAAGCTGCAGGACCTCAGGGATGCTCGACCGCACAGTGAGCCTTGCACCAGGCGAGATCTCTGATGCCAGATCCCTTCCACAGGCCTCTAAGAAAAGATGAGAAATACCATCGCGCAGGAGAGAAAGATAGCCTTTTGCAGATACGGATATCTTCCGGCCAGCGCCCTCCAAGAGGGAAAAGTACTGTAGGGTCAGCTCCTGCACCTGTGCGGTCTGAACAGGCGTGAGGATTCTCTCAGCTACGACATTTCCCTCAATTTGGATTTTATAGGCGAAGGTCCTGGCGGCGACAGTTCCCGCCTCAGATACTATGATAGTGATATCTTGCATATTTTCTCATCCTCTATTTGCCGGCGGAGTTGCTAGCGGAGTCCTTCGGCCAGCATCTATCCTTGGGCTCAAGATGGACCACCACATCCATGACTCCAGGAATCTTGCTTTTTATGGCCCATTCCACCTCATCACTGACCCGGTCGGCAGCGTCCATTTTGAGTTCGGCATCAACTCCGATATGCAGGTCCACATAGATCTCGCTTTCAGATCCCCGCGTGCGTACCGCATGACAACTGCAGACGCCCTCGACAGACTCCGCAAGATCTACAATCACCTTCGCGTCCACTGTGGCACGATCCAGCAGAGCAGGAGAGGTATCCCGGATGATCTCAAGGCCCGTGTGAATTATCAGGCCGCAGATGGCCAGGGCAATGATTGGATCTGCTAGCGGGTAGCCCATATCGACTGCAATGAGCCCTAGAATTACTCCCAATGAGGCATAGATATCGCTTCGAGTGTGCATGGAGTCGGCAACCAGGATGCTGCTCTTCAGCTTCTTGCCGAGGACATATTCGTATGTCGAGACGCCGATATTGATGACCACGGTAATTGCCATGATGACAAAGGACAGATCGGTGATCTCCGGGACCGACCCTCTTTGCAGGCGATTTGCTGCCGCCAGGATCAGTTGAATGCAGCTGGTGAAGAGAAGTACGGCTATGCCGATGGATGCAAAGCTCTCGTACTTCGCATGACCGTATGGGTGATCGCTGTCAGGAGGCCGGGCAGCCAGGGAGATTCCGACAAGGCCGATGATGTTAGCAGTGCTGTCGAAGATAGAGTGCAGGCCGTCGGCCTCCATGCTCAAAGAGCCGGTGAACAGGCCGTAGCCCCCCTTGGCCAGGGCGGTGACAATATTGAAGACGAATATTATTATCAATATTCGCCGAACCGCCCCATAATAAGACATGCTGGTAGTTGGCCTCGCAAGCGATAAATAATTTTGGAGTATGCATAATGAAACAGCGAGGAACCAAAAAATAGATGCTTTGAGCTAGATCACAGTTATCATCGTTGGCAGGCCCAGTCTCTGCA
>JAJRAX010000082.1 GCA_028679775.1 Methanothrix sp.
AAAAAGATCTGCCGGTTCGGGTACACGAGTGCCCTTATTGCGGCTTCTCATGTGATCGAGACTACAATGCTTCAAGGAACATACTCATCATAGGGATGGAACAGCCCGTAGCGCCCATGGAGGCAAAGCCACTACGTCACATATCAGTGATGCAAGTTTTGGCGATGAAGTGGGAAGCTGCGCCCTTCAGAGGGCGGTAGTTCACTAGGCAGATCATCGTGTGAATGAATAATGCCGTTTTACATCGGATAACCATCGAGATATTTCAATAGTTTTCTAAAACAGACCTCACTACACCCTTATGATCTCCCTTGAGGGAATAGACGTTATGGTCTCCGGAAACATCAATGCTCAGAATGCCCAGGCGAGTGTTCATGAGCCCTACCATAGCCGAGACTCCGCGATAACTGACGTCAAAACCTTCCTTTGCGAGGTAGGTGAAGACGTCCTCTGTGGTGTAAGCTCCGTCGCTCAAAAACAGCTTTAAGACTGCCTTCCTGATACCTATTCCGTCACGCTTAAGATAATTTCTGAGCCTCTCCTGGATTCGTTCTTCTGCGCTCTCCATCCGGCAAAATCACCGTCCTCAAGCAATGAATTTAAGGATTATAAAGGTATTCTCTCTACGACCGGACCGCCCTCCGTGGGATACCTCTCAACTATGCACAAAACGCATTTAATTCCTTTCAGCTCATCGATTATGTCTTCGAGGATTGGTGCGGCAATGTCTATTCTATCTTGAAGGCAGGAATACATATCAGAAGGAACCGACAGATCTCTTAAAATCTGCAGGGCGCCCTCGATATCGCCCTCGATTGAGCCGTGAATTATGGTGCCGTCCTCGCTCACATAATCAAAAGGCCGGGCGGTGCGCTTGGCCCGGCGCAGGAGTCGCTCTTTGAGCTGCACCGCATCCTTGAAGCGGGACGGGCAGTAATGCACCTTCAGGCCGTCAGTTCGGAAATGCTCCCTGGCAGCCGATTCGCTGCCCACTGCACCACAGCCCAGCTCCACAGGGATGAAGCCCTCTTCAGCTAGGCGGACATAGTTGGTCTCTGAGAACTCCAGCTCGTTTAAGTTCAGGAAGGCATCCGCATCCATTACCGCCTTGACAATGGCCGGAGCGTACGCTATAGCCGGAATCTCCACTCCGGCCAATAATCCCAGGGATTTGGCATGGGTGAGAGCTCGATAGAGCCCCTGTGGATTGGACCACTCTGAGACGGGAGGATGAAAGCGGATCTCATCGAGGCCCGCCTGCTTGAGCCTCATCAAGACCTCGCGGTCCGGAAGAAGTCCCGTGTAAAGATGTATGTGATGAGCTGGTCCCAGCGCGGCCTTGATCGCCCGGATGCACTCCAGGACGTAGTCCAATTTAAGCAGAGGCTCGCCACCAGTGATTCCGGTGCCCAGGGCATCGATGGCCGAGGCCTCCTTCAGGATATCCGCGATCTCATGAACAGGCATTTCATCGGCAAAGACGAGATCACGGCCCCGCCTCTCAGAAGAGATCGGGCAGTAAAAACAGCTCCGATCGCACTTGCCTGTGACGAATAGAACCAGGCCCGCTCCCTGCCGGCAGATGAGGCAGCCCAAAGGCAGATAATTGTAAATCGATCCAACTGAATCTTCTTGTAGCTCTTCCATTGCTAAGCACACGCGCGATGCGGACTTAATTAGATTTGCCCCCAGGCATCCAAACGGTTATCAGATGGAAGGGGACACGTAATCCTCAGAAGAAGGAATATAGTTCAAATTATAAAGAGATGATTATTGATGAGAGAATATCTTCTAGGCAACGCCGCAATTGCCAGAGGCCTCCTGGAGGCGGGAGTGGGGGTCGTCGCAGGCTATCCTGGCACCCCCTCCTCCGAGATCATCGAGAACATAGTCGATCTGAAGGGAGAGGCAACGCTGCACGTGGAATGGTCTGTGAACGAGAAAGTGGCACTGGAGGTGGCAGCAGGAGCCTCCTGGACCGGCTGTCGTGCTGCGGCCACTATGAAGCACGTGGGCTTGAATGTGGCTGCCGATCCGTTTATGACACTGGCATACCTGGGCGTGGGAGCAGGGCTCGTGGTGATCTCCGCAGATGATCCCTACTGCCATTCATCGCAAAACGAGCAGGACTCCAGGCGTTACTGCCAGTTTGCGGCTATTCCATGTCTGGACCCAAAGAACCCGGGAGAGGCAAAGGAGATGGCGGCCTATGCCTTTGAGCTATCTGAGAGATTCAATATCCCGGTAATGCTCAGGCCCACAACTCGTGTCTCTCACGCCAGATCCGACGTCGAGGTATCAGATGTCCGTTCCGTCAACAGGCTTGGGCGGTTCATCAAGAACCCTGCGCGACGGGTGGCCCTGCCGGTTCATGCCCGGCCACTTCATAGCGAGCTTCTGGCCAAACAGGCCATCCTGGAAGAGGCCCTGGAAAGCGCGCCATGGAACAGGCTTGTCTTGAGGGGCAAGGTTGGAGTCATAGCTTCAGGAATCGCGGGTCTGTACGCCGAGGAGGCCATTGCAGATCTGGACGAGGAGATCTCTGTGCTCTCTTTGGGAACATACCCCCTGCCAAAGAAATTGATCATCCGCATGCTGGAGCACGTCAGCCGGGTAATGGTGATAGAGGAGCTGGAGCCGGTAGTAGAAGAGCAGGTGCAGATCTTGGCAAGGACCGTCAACCCCAATATCGAGATCCTTGGAAAGAACGGATTCATCCCCCGCGAGGGCGAACTCGATTTCTTGTTGGTGAGAAATGCCATAGCTCGGATGATGGCCCGACCGGAGAGAGCGACTTTAGCCTCCGCGGCGAGCGGCATCCTGCCAGCCCGGCCACCCTCCCTCTGTCCAGGATGCAGCCACCGGGCGACCTACTATGCCATGAAAAAGGTCTTCGGCAAGAAGGCGATCTATCCAAGCGACATCGGCTGTTACACTATGGCCGTGAACATGGGGACGGTGGACACCTGCCTGTGCATGGGGGCCAGCATCACTCTCGCCAGCGGCATTCGCCATGGCGGAGAGGAGGAGGGCATCTGTTGCAGTCTCGGCGACTCGACCTTCCTGCATGGTGGCATGACGGGTCTGCTCAATGCCGCCTACAACAAGGCCCGCATCACCGTAACAATTCTTGACAATTCAACTACAGCCATGACCGGCCATCAGCCCAACCCTGGAACTGGCATGACAGCTACTGGTGAATCCACTGTCCAGGTTTCTTTAGAGGACCTGGCAAAAGCACTGGGTGCGGGACTGGTCGAGACTGTTGATCCCTATCACCTCGATGAGACCATAGAAAGCTTCGCCAGGGCCAAGGAGCATCCAGGACTCTCTGTGATCATCGCCCGGCAGCCCTGCGTCATCAAGGCCAGGAAGAAGGGAGCCCGGCCAAAATCCTTCAGGGTAAACGAGGACTGCGTTGGATGCAAGAACTGCGTCAACTTCGGCTGCCCGGCCATAGAGTTCGATAACGATGCGGCAAAAATTAACATGCTATGCACCGGATGTGGGGTCTGTGCCGCAATCTGTCCGGCCAACGCGATCTTGGAGGCGATCTGATGAGGACATCAGAATGCGATATGGTAATAGTAGGCGTGGGTGGACAGGGAGTCATACTGATATCAGATGTGATTGGAAGGGCTGCGGTCCTGGCAGGAAAACCGGTCTGTGGAGCGGAGACGCACGGCATGGCCCAGAGAGGCGGCAGCGTGATCAATCACACCCGAATAGGATGCAGATTCTCGCCGATGGTCGCCTCTGGCGGGGCAGATGTGTTGGTAGCGCTGGAGCCTGGTGAGGCTCTCCGTTATGCCCACTTCCTCTCCCCGGCGGGAGTGGCACTGGTGAACACTCGACCGGTTCTGCCAACTACTGTGACTGCAGGCCTTGCAGAGTATCCGCCTCTTGATGAGATCCTCGCGCCCATCAAAGCGCAATGCGGCAGAGTGACGACGATTGATGCCATCACTCTGGCCAGCCGAGCCGGCACCGCTCAAGCCATGAATGTGGTAATGCTGGGGGCTCTTTCCAGGTATATTCCGCTCTCAGAGGAGACAATCTTAGAGGCACTCACCCAGGTGGTGCCGCCCAGATTCCTGGAAGCAAATAAGAGGGCTTTTGCCTTAGGAAAAGCTGAAGTATAATAGAGGTAAAGTAAATGGGCATGGAAGAAGAAAAGAAAGCAGATGAAACTTCGACTGAAGAGACGAAAACTGAGGATATGGCAGCCCCTATAATCACCAAATCCATGGAGGAAGCAGCCTGTCCTACCTGTGGTGCAGAGGCGCCTTCCATGCCCGCAGTGCTCCCTGATTCCAGTTGGTCGACAGAGAAGCTGATCGCGGCAACCAAGGACAAGCACATGCTAGTGCGTTCCAATGCCATCATTCTCCTCTCTAAACGCGAGATCTCTGAGTCTCTTGAGGCACTCATCGAGGCTCTCAAGGACGAGGAGTATCTTGTCAAGAGCAATGCAATGGTTTCCATTGCCGCTTATGGAAAGCAGGTCTCAGAGCGCGTAATCGAGGCGCTGTCTGATGCAGATAAGGACGTGCGCGCAGGAGCTGCCTGGATCGTGGGAGAGCTCAAGGATAACCGTGCCATTGAGGCCCTGGAGAAAGTGGCCAAGGACGAATATCCTCTTGCCAGAATTCAGGCTAAAGCATCCCTGTTGACTATGGGCAGAGGACCCAAGAAGCAGGCAAAGCCGGAGCAGCCTGACGAGCCAAAACCTGAAGAGCCAAAAGAAGAGAAAACTGAATAGGTTTTCTCCAATCCTTTTTTCAAACTTTTTCGGCCCGCCCTAATCTGGGCCACTGGGAAAAGGTGCCCTTTTGATCCAGCCACTGGCGACTGAATGTTTGAAGGTATGCCTGCTCGAGCGTTGGCTGCCAGCCCCGACGACCTTTGCGACCAAGGTCTTGGGCTCGTCTGATGTAGGCAATCCTGCCTAAAGCTATGAGAGAGAGGTCGTTTTTGTTGAGCTCTGCTTGCATCTCGCGGCAATAGCCTTTAAGAAATCGATCGAAGAGCAAATCCACATCCCATCGGTTGATACCGAGAAACCTCGCGGGAGGAAATTGCTTGATCAGCTCAAGGCTGAAACGAAACCTGGCAAAGTCCAGATGAGGTGTGCTGACATAATCGCGCCTCGGAAAGTCGATGAGGTAAAGCATCTTAACCGTCATTGAGGGAGAATCTTCGATGATGATGTTCCAGGGGGTAAAATCGAAGAACGGAGTAACCATGGTCTTCAGACTGCAATCCTCAATCAGGGTGCGGCTCTTCGCGAGGAACTGGTTGATGTCATCCTCGCGAGCGGCATGATCTATGGATATGGATTCTCCCTCATCACGAGAAAAGAGGGCATGGTATTCGGCCAACGCCCTCGCGGATAGATCTACGGCGGAGTTGAGGTAAGACTGGCTGACCGGCTTGATCTCATGCAGCATAACTGCCAGGCTAGATCCTGGCACACAGCTCATGGCCAGGATGCCCTTCTCTTCATCCACAAACATAGGACGTGGTGAGGAGATGGCCTCAGACCTGCATCCATTGTAAAATCGTGATAAATTGGTATACTCAAGGGCGACTTCTTCGGGTTGATAGTTCCGTGAGATCTTGACGACGATCTTATCTTGGGTTTTGCCATGAGAGACATCCAACCGGAAGATCCTGGAGTTTCTGCAGTGTATGGTCATCTTGCTCTTTACCTTAGTGCCAGGAAACCTAGCCTCTATGTATCTTTGGACCTCGCCCCGATTCATTTAAGAGCTACCTCACTTTTCCGGGCGCTAGCAATGATGGTCTCCTGCTTAAATCAAATGGTTGACGCCGTCTGAAGGATAGGGCAACGAGTTGAAGAGACTCCTGAAAAATTATATCATGTAGAAGAGAGCACTATAGACTATGGAAAGTGCCATTGGCAACAGCGTCTATAATTTTATTGATCTGGTTGGAACATCAACCACAAGCTGGGAGGAAGCAGTCAGCAATGCCATAGCATGTGCCGGCGAAAAGCTGACCAACATGAGAATCGCGGAGGTGGTGGAGATGGACACCACGCTCGTTGAGGGCCGGATTGTCCAGTTCCGGGCAAGAGTCAGGCTCTCCTTCAAGCACGAGGTCGAGCCGGAGACGCTTTAGGCGAAAGGAAAGGCTTAACAAATACAACCACTAGGCATAGGGATGTGCCCCAAGTAAGCCTGATCATTCCAACCAGAAACGAAGCCGAGACAATTTGTGAGTGCATAGATAGGGCTTTTCAGGTTTTTAAGGAGATGGATCTTGAGGGCGAAGTTCTGGTGGCAGACAGCTCGACCGACGATACAGCCAAGATCGCACTCTCTTGCGGGGCCAGGGTCATTAAACCCAAGAAGCTGGGATACGGAAACGCCTACCTTGCCGGATTCGAGCAGGCTCAGGGAGACTACCTAGTTCTCATGGACGGGGATCTGACATACGATCCGCGAGCTATGAGAGACATGATTGCCATTTTAAAAAGCGGCAAGTACGACATGGTTATGGGATCGCGGCTCAGGGGAGAGATCCTGTCAGGAGCTATGCCGGCTCTTCATCGTTATATCGGAAACCCAATTCTTACCTGGATGTTGAACCGCCTCTTCTCCAGCAATATCTCCGATGCCCACTGCGGGCTGCGTGCGATCAGCCGGGATGCCCTGAATAAGCTGAACCTGAAGTCCGGTGGGATGGAGTTTGCCTCCGAGATGGTCATCGAGGCGATTTGCAGAGGTCTGAGGATCGCAGAGGTACCTATCACCTACTTCCCCCGCAGAGGAAAATCCAAGCTGCACTCCCTCTCAGACGGCTGGAGGCATGTACGCTTCATGATGCTTTACCGTCCGGTGCCATTTCTTCTCGTTCCGGGAATTTTAGCACTGGTCTTCGGCCTGGCACTGTTTATGGGTGTGTATCTGCAGGGTGGGTCAAGGATGCACTCTTCAATCCTGGGAGGACTGTTGGCAATTATTGGCTATCAGATGCTCTTAGCAGGGCTTCACTTCGAGGCATTCGGTGTGTCTTACGGCCTCACTCATTCGGGAAGAATTAAGAGGATGATGAGCTACCACTCGTTAGAAAAGGAGCTGGTCCTCGGGATGATTTTGCTGGCAGCAGGAGCCATGCTTGGCCTGAAAGTCCTGTTAAGCTGGGAGGCTTCAGGCTTCGGGGAGCTGGACGCTGCATCGAGCGCCATGATGGCCATGATATTGTCTATCCTGGGAATTCAGACGATATTCTCCGGGATGTTCATCAGTCTGCTCCTGCTCAATAACGGGCAGCATGATTAATGACGTTCCCAGCACATCTATCAGTTCCGGCTCTATCTCCGATCCGGCTTTAGCGATGCATCATCTGGCCCGATGACGTTGACACGCGCTCCCAGGCCGGTAAGCCCGAAGATGGTTCCCTCCAAGGTGTCGCCTTCGGCGTTGCAGCAGCTTCCGTCAGGATGAGGATTGCCAGAACAGACAAAATTATCAGCTAATGATTTTATTAGCGAAAGCCACTTGTATGACCCGTGCTAGCTTGCACCACGAAAAAACCGGAGATCGATCCAAATTGTCAAAGAACAACCAGGCCCGGATAGCAGTCCTCGGCACCTGCATCACCATCTTCTGGCCCGGAGCCCTGACATTCGGCTTTCCCGGTGTGATGGCTTCCTTCTGGCAGGAGATGTTTTCCGTCGGACGAGCCGCCACAGGCCTTACCATATTCTTCATGCTCGCGGCTGTCGGCACGTTCATGTTTTTGGTGGGCCGTTGGCAGGAGCACTGGGGCCTGCGGAGCATGATGGCTCTGGGTGTCGTCCTCACTGCACTCTCCACCTTCATCGTCTCCTCAGCCACCACGATTTACACAGTCTATGCATGGGCGGCTCTAAACGGCATGGCCTCCTGCTTCGTCTATGTTCCAGCCTTGACCCTGGTACAGTGGTACTACCCGAAAAAGAGGGGGCTCGTAGCCGGCACGGTGAGCATGGTCTTCGGGCTCTCTGCCGCCATCATGTCTCCAATTTTTGGCGAGATGCTCGATGTCCTCGGCTACCGAAACATGAACCTGGCGGCCACCGTTCTCACTCTTTCCATCGGCCTCTTCGGAGCCTACTTCGCCCGCGCTCCACAGGCCTGGGAGACAGCGGCTATGGCCCGACGCGCCGCAAAGGCCACGGGAAAGCCGGGAGAGATCATTCCAGGAGGAAGATCGTTTACAGTAAATGAGAGCCTGCACACCAGGAGCTTCTGGATGCTCTGGGTCACCTGGACCCTGGCCGGAGCGGCGGGCGTCTCCATGACCATTCTCGCCACCGGCTATGGCCTTTTCCTGGGTTTCACCCTGTCGTCAGCCATACTTCTGCTTACAGCCTTCAACCTGACCAACGGAGTAAGCCGCCTGGCCAGCGGCATCCTCTCCGACCGCATCGGGCGAAACCGGGTCATGAGCCTGGCATTTTTAGCATCCGGGATTGCCTACCTGGCCTTGCCCTGGGCGACGCAGCTCTGGTCCTGCGCCCTGCTGGCTGCGGTAGTGGGCTTCTCCTTCGGCACCCTATTCTCAGTCTCTGCTCCTCTGGTCGCGGATTGCTTCGGCCTGGATCACTTCGGGGCCATATTCGGATTGACCTTTGCCGCTTACGGATTTGTGGCTGGGCCTCTGGGTCCCACCCTCTCCGGGCTTCTATTGGACATCACTGAAAACAACTACACTCTGGTCTTTGTCTATCTGGGCGTCTTCAGCTTGCTGGCAGCATACTGCATCTGCCGAGTGGTTCCGCCGGATAAAAGTGCTCTAAATCGATAAGCTAACCGAGACAATTATGATTTTGGCAGAAGAGGAGCGCCCCGACCAAGCCGCATAACACAATGGCGGCCAATGGCAGACGGCCGGAGCACATCATTTCATCCCGATTCATTTGCTTTGGCAAGTGAGCGCTGCAAGTGCGAAATGGTAAAGGAGGCCTTTGCATTTACTCGCCCACAATTTCGACATGACCGTACGTAGTAATAAATCTTTTGCTATTAGTATGAATACATATATAATATTTTTTATAAATATCATCAAGAGATAATTAGGTCCACATTCTTGCGAATTTTCATCCAAAAAGATGATCGCAACTAAATGCTACAAAGTTATTCATAATTTAGATCAGATAAATAGCGATTTCATACATATGCTGGCTCACAGACAGGAAATATCAACAGGCAATAGAAGCATTTATTAAGCCAGCAATCCATACCTGCTCAAGTCGGTTGATACTATGTATCATGATAATACAAATAATTATTACGTTGTGTATAATTGCGCAGACTAGATCTGTGGTGATTGACCCAGGAAAAGCAGTAATGCAAATTGGCGCCACATGTCGCGCCAGAGGGATGTCAATTGGTTAATATCACTATCAAGAACCTCACATTCAGCTACAACAGCCACAAGATCCTCGATGATCTCAGCATCGTGATCGAGAACTCGGAGATCCTGAGCTTGGTTGGGCCGAACGGCTCTGGAAAGACCACACTCATCAAATGCATCGACCGCATACTCAAGCCCAAGGGCAGCATCCTCTTGGACGGCCAGGAGCTTGAGAGAATGAGCCGTCAGGAGGTAGCAAGACAGATAGGCTATGTGCCACAGTCCAGCTCCACCCCGCTTGCCACCACCGTATTTGATACAGTCCTCATGGGAAGAAGGCCTCACATCAGCTGGAGGGTGACGGACTTCGACCTGGATAAGGTGGCTGAGGTCTTGGAGAGGCTGCACCTGGAGGATCTGGCTATGCGTGACTTCTCCCAGCTATCCGGCGGCCAGAAGCAGAAGGTCCTCATCGCCCGCGCCCTGGCCCAGGAACCGACAGTGCTGCTTCTGGACGAGCCCACATCCAACCTTGATATGCTCCATCAACTGGAGGTCATGGAGACCGTGAGCAGCCTGGTCAAGGAGAAGAATATCTCAGCAGTCATGGCAATACATGACCTGAATCTGGCCTCTCGCTTCTCTGACAAGCTGATCATGCTGAAGAACGGCAAGGTCTATGCCTCAGGCGAGCCGAAGGTGCTTCTCAATGAGGACAACATCAGCCGGGTCTATGGAATCAAGGCCATGGTCATGAACGCTATGGGTAGGCCCTACATAGTCCCGCTCTGCTCATTAGGCGGGGCTATCGCATGCGATTGAGGCGATGCGTGGCGCCTTCTTGGCCAATGTGCAGTCTACAAATGAGCAGATGTCCTTAATCACCGCGGGATCGTTCAACCAGATTCCGCTCTCCAAGTTAGCCTCGGTGCCACCTTTGGTGAGGTTGGCAGAGGCAACTATGGCCTCCCTTCTGTCAACCATGTAGATTTTAGCATGCAGTCCAGCTACATGCACCAGTTCGCCGCCCAGGAGAGATATCTGTTCACGGAGATCGTCGCTAAAGCCCATCGAGTAGTCATACTCCGTCCCGCGCATGAATACCCTCAGCCGTCCTCCTCTCCTGGAAAAGTGCCTCAGTGGTCCATTCAATTGGTCCCAGGTATGCCTCTTAATCCACGGAGAGACTATTACTATCTCAAATGAAGCCCTCTCCAACATTTTCCTGAGCTGGTTCTCGATTGAATATTGCTCCTTGGATGGAATGGTAGACAAAAAGAGAACAGTTGAGCGATTCCTGTCCTTGGCAATGTGCTCCTCCAGAAATTGCAGACGCTGGCCGGACGCATAGTCCTGAGCCTGCTTTGCTCTTCTCAGTTCATCCTCCAATTCCCTGGACCTCTCCTTCCACTTGAGCAATTGGGCAGTGTCACGCTGGAGATGATCGATGCTGATCTCCCGCTCCCGCAATCGATCCTGCCAGATCGGGATGCTTTTTTGCAGTTGCGCGCAGTTCTCTTGCAGCTTTCGGCTTCTGCCCACCTGGAGCTGAATGATGCTTAAGGAGAGTATCGTCAGCGCTAAAAAGACAAGCCAGACCAAGTACTCCACCATGCTCGACACAACCTGCATCAATTTTTCTCATGCAAGTTATATAAAGATAACGCAATCAATATACATAGAGGATATTTATTATTATAATGTTTAGATATTTCAAGACGTTGGGGGAAGTTTGACCGATTTGCTGAAATTACGAAAAAAGATCAAAAGGGGTCCAGGGAATTTTCTAGAACATCCCTGGAGGCATGCCGCCCATTCCACCCATGCCCGGAGGCATTCCCATGCCGCCCATTCCACCCATACCGCCCATGCCTGGAGGCATGCCGCCGCCCGGCCCGCGCTCCGGCGGCTTTTTGGTGGAGGCAAGAACATCATCGATGCGTAGGATTAGACAGGCCGCATCAGTCGCTGATAGAATGGCCTGAATCTTGACACGCAGAGGCTCGACCACGCCAATATTCAGCATGTCCTCAACCTCACCGGTGTAGGCATTGAGGCCAGCATTCTTGTTCGACTCGTGCCTGTTCTTCAGCTCCACAGTCTTATCTATGGCATCAAACCCGGCATTCTCTGCCAGGGTCTTGGGCACGATCTCCAAAGCCTCGGCGAACTTTGTCACAGCCAGTTGCTCTCTGCCCTTGAGCGTTGCCGCATACTCCCTCAGGCGCAAAGAAAGCTCGATCTCAGGGGAGCCGCCGCCAGCGACCAACAGGCCGTCCTCTACGACATCGGCCACAGCATGTAAAGCGTCATCCAAAGCCCTCTCCAGGCCGTTTAAGACCTGCTGAGTGCCACCTCGCAGGAGAAGGGTAGCAGAATGATTCTTGGTGCCGGTGACAAAGGTCATGATGCCATTGCCCACCCGCGTCTCCTCGACAATTGCCGCCGTCCCGAGATCCTCAGGCGTGAGCTCATCAAGGCCTGTGACGATGTTGGCACCTGTTGCCTTGGCCAGCCTGTCGAGGTCCTTCTTGATGACCCGCCGAAGCGCAATGATTCCGGCATTGGCCAGGTGATGTTGGGCCAGGTCATCAATGCCCTTCTGGCAGAAGACAACGTTAGCACCGCTGGCAATCACTTTATCCGCAGCCTCTTTTACCCGGGCCTTCTCGTGCTCCATGAACTGTTGGAACTGAGTGGATGAGGTGATCTGCACCTCCGTCTTGGTCTCGGTATCCTTGGATTCGATTGGCGTAGAGAGAAGGGCGATTTTTGCGTTTTCTACCTTGCGGGGCATGTTCTGGTGGACGATCTCTTTGTCAATCACCACGCCATCAATAATATGAGAATCAAGTGTGCTCTCCCCTACCTTCTTCTCTACGTTAACTCGGTCCATGTCAAATTTCTTTTTGCCGTTGTATGTCTCAAGAGCATTGATAACCAGCTCCACGACATACTGAGACATCTTGCTGTCCGGTGACTCAGCCATCTTGCCGGTCATGGCCGTCTCAGCAATCTTCTCCAACAGAGCACGATCGTTCTCAGAGGCTTCAATTGCAAGGCTCTTGACGATCTCTATGGCCTTCTCAGATGCCATGCGATATCCCTGCACAATCATGGTGGGATGGACCTTCTGCTCCAAGAGAACCTCTGCCTTCTTGAGCAGCTCGCCTGCCAAGACGGCTACAGTTGTGGTGCCGTCGCCCACTTCCTTGTCCTGGGTCTTGGCAGCCTCGATAAGCATCTTGGCAGCCGGGTGCTGCACATCCATCTCCTTTAAAATAGTCACACCATCATTGGTGATTGTCACGTCTCCAATGGAGTCCACAAGCAATTTGTCCATCCCCTTGGGGCCCATTGTGCTCCTCACCGCATTGGCCACAGCACGGGCAGCCATGATGTTATTTGAGATGGCATCTTTTCCCGACTCTCTGCGGGTGTCCTTTAAAATGATAATTGGCGATCCGCCCATTCCTGCCATTTAATAATCCTCCAGTAATTGCCTGATATTCCGAGCGTTTCTAGCTAATTCTCAGCTTCACAGTATTTGATCTTCTATAAAAGCGTTTCCCCAGAATACGCCAGCACCAACTTGCCCCCGCACTAGAAATTGGCAAGAGCCGGGCCTATGGAGTAGTAGGTCTCCGCAGGATATCCGCCAACCATTCCGTAAGCATCCGCTTCAGGCAGAAGTGACTGGGATTGGTTCCAACTGGCATCAATCGCATGAACTGGCGAGTAGCTCTTGCTGACTGAGTATGGGTCTAGCTTTGTCGATTCCGGGAAAGGCTTCAGCATCAGAGAGTCATTCACGCCGAAGATGGACTCAATCCAGGAGTTGTACTCCGTTACGGCTGAATTGAATGGGGATATGTCTCCCCCCTTTGCAGTGTCATACTTCTGGGCCATGCTCCACCCCTTGCTCAGGCCATCTAAAACGCCCCTCTGATAGTCGCTCAGGGCCAAGGAAGGAGCAGCCAGGCTTGACACGATGACCACAATTATCAAGGTAAATTGCATTCCATTCATCTCTGCCATCTCCTATTTCGATTGTACTACAAATTATATGCTGTGCATAAATAAAAGATTTGCTTGCCGTCTTGGGTCGATTTGCCGCAGAGGCGATCATCTTTTTTTCTCGTGCCTGCTGTCTTTCAAGAGTTCATTGATCACCTCTGGCCGGGCCTGGCCACTGATGGGAGCAAAGGCGCTCTTCTTAGAGCCACCAGCCCCGAATCGTTCTATCTCGCCGCCCATCCATTCATCATGGGTGATCTGATCAAGAGACAACGCTCCCTGGGCGCTGCGACATATCCTGCCTGCAAATGCCGCAGCCGAACTCGCCAGAACTGTGGCAGAGACATAAACAGGGCCCACAACAAAGGTGGAATCGACCTTGAGTGGCTGCTCCAGCACAATTTGCATTATCTCATAGCCTGCAGACCTGTCCAGGCCTCCTGCGCCAAGGCCATAGAGATCCATCTCCACCAGGGCATAACGGCTGCGCGGGGAGGCTATGGCAATGGCTGCAAACGCCCGACTGTGCAACCGGCACCATTCCCAGTATTGATTCAAGACCTCGCGATCGCTGATCCAGACAACATGACGGGCAAAGACGGCCTCTTCCAGACGACTATGCAGCTTGAGCACATATCAGTGAGATGGGCTCAAAGTAGGTGTAGCTTTTGGGTGGATAAATAAGATTTGTTTAGTTAATTATATATACTGTCATGAAGAAGATCAGGAAGTACATTATGATTGTGAAAGAGGAGATTACATGAAGATAAAAATCATATGCAAAAATTGTGGTTCAGTGAATGAAAAAGATAGAGAGGTGCTACTGAATCCCGATTACGATGAGGATGACTGGCTATGCGAGCTTCCCGCTAACTTCGAATGGATCCTCCCGGTAGGAAAGATCTCACCCATCGTCGGCAATCCTCTGTATGTCTCCAGCCTGGGAGGCAGCATGTCCCGCGAAGATTACATAAAGAAATACGGTCTGGATCCGGAGATAGCCTATCAACTTATGCGAAAGGAGGGAACAAAATCTCTGGCCAGGGCAATGGATTCGACAACGGTACAGTCACTGATCATGTCATCTCAAATCCCAGATATGGATGATTGGACTGAGTGACTTCCTCCCATGCCACTGATGGGGCAGGGCTTCCTGCTTCATCGAGCACGCGGAGCGAAAGTAATGAAAGGGGTACGATTCATCCCATCCCCTGAAGGAGATGGGTCTTCTCTACCCCTTTACCCCAACGTTATAA
>JAJRAX010000083.1 GCA_028679775.1 Methanothrix sp.
AATGCCTACAGCGCTCACGCCGATGAGGGGGAGTTGCTGGATTTCATTGAGAGAATTCCCAACAGGCCTGATCGAGCATTTGTAGTGCACGGCGAGATTCATGCAGCAGAAGCAGTGGCCGCGGCTCTGAGACGGTTGGGAATCAGAGAGGTCGGCATTCCGGCGAGAGGGGATGAGTTCACAATTCTGGCGCAATAATAGATCATAGAAATATGAGAGGTATTGCATTTCAGAATGAGACCAATGTAGGTCCATGAATATGGTTAATTACCAAATGCCTCCAATAGGTGCTCCATGAGCCTGAAGGTGACAATGCTTGGAACAGGTGTGGGCATCCCCCAGCCCGGCCGCTCCCAGGCTGCGGTTTTAGTTGAGTCTGAACAGCCCCTGCTCCTTGACTGCGGAGCCGGCACCATCCTTCGCCTGGATCAGGTTGGAGCCAGTCTGGAGGCCCTGGATACCGTTGTTCTCACTCACCTCCATCTGGACCACGTCTCAGATCTGATGGCCCTGGCAAACGCCCGCTTTCTGGCAGATCTGCCTGGCCTGCAGCTCTTTGGGCCGGAGGGAACTGGAGAGTATATTCGGATAGCAAAAAGCCTCTACCCAAACCTAGCAAAGATGGATGTAGCCGTCCTTGAGCTTCATCCAATGGACTCCATCTCCCTGAAGGGCTTTGACATCTTTGCAGAGGAAGCACGCCACAGCGTGACGGCGCTCGCCTATCGGCTGGAGGCAGATGACCGCGTCGTGGTCTATTCAGGAGACACCGAGCCGTCACCGCGCGTGGCAGCTCTGGCCAAGGGAGCCGACCTCCTGGTGCACGAGTGCTCCTTTCCAGAGCCCTTCGACGTCACAAACCACAGCACGCCGAAAAAGCTTGGCAGCATGCTAAAAAACCAGGGGATAAAGCGGGTTGTGCTCACCCACATCTACCCGCAGGCAGCAGGATGCGAGGACCTGATGGCCGAACAGGTGATTGAGCTGTCGGAAGTGCCCACGATCGTGGGCTGGGATATGATGACGCTGACGCTGTAGTAGCCCATTCCGAAGGTTCAAAGGGCTGGCTTGGCAGTGGCAGACGTCGAGTTGTTCTGCTCCATGAAACGCTGCACGTCGCTGGAAGCCCGGTCAAGATCCTTTTGCAGCGTTTCATCTCCTGGATCAAGCTGGCATGCTCTCTCATAGCTTTCTGTGGCTTCATCATATCGACCTAATTTCTGGAGGGCATAGGCCCTCTCCTTCCAGGCTCGGAGGTTGGACTGGTTTCTTGAGAGGATATCATCATAAGATTCTACAGACTTGTCCCACCTACCCATGCTGGCGGCGAGATCTGCATTGTCAAAATCTTCCTGGTCCCGGGTCGCATCATCTTTGAGGGCATTCTCAGCTCCAAAGACTATGATTCCAGAAACCAGGAATATCACAGCCAGAAGACCGATTCCTGCAAGAACGACGCCCACAAACAGCGCCTGATCAATGGGAGAGCGATCAACAGCCGTGCTATCCAGACTGCTCACCTGACCAAGCAACCGGGATCTCAAATGCTCAGGGGTGACCAGAGCCAAAATCCCGGCTCCTGCCAGCAGCACGCCCGCAGGAATCCAGACGGCCCATCCAAGGAAGCCTACCCAATTCGACCAGGCGATGTATCCGACGAGAAAGCCCAGGAGGCCGCAAGAGATGAGAAGCCAGCCGACCAGTCTCTTGTATCTGGTGTAAAGAAACGCGCCGGAGATCCCGGCTGCGCCAAACAGCAGAAATGAAATGCCTGCGACAAGGATCAAATCACTCCAGGCTATGTGCGACGAAGAAGAGCCGATCTCCGAGGCAGTTAGATGAAAAACAGCTATGATCACCCCTGCCAGGCCGCCCAGAAGTGCCAAGGCTTGAATGGCGAGCCGGCCCAACCGGTCGGAATCGTCCTTCTTTTTCACTCTATCCGTCATTTTTAGTTCATCCCTGCAGTCGCTAATCTATACGATGGATGGACTCATGATTTATGGTTACTATCATAGCCCGCTCTAACTCCCTGGCAACCATCGCCCCTGCCATTCTCTTCTGCACAGTGGCCGCAAGAGCTGTGGCCGCCCGCGCCCGCGAGTACTCATCCACCTGCCAGTCCAGCCCCTCGTAGCCCACATCCATGAGGATCAGGCCATCGGCAGGAGCTGTTGGTGCACCATGATTCAGATCGGGCCTGAGCAGATCTGAAAACCACGCCATGTCCTTTTGACCGGACCCGACCTTTTCCAATGCTCCGACGATCTTTCTCACCATATTCCAGAGAAAGCCGTTGGCCCTGATGTCAAAGACAAAGAGGCCGTTCTCTGAAGAGACCAAAAGCTTCTGGACGGTCTTTACAGTATCCACCTTGGCTGAAGAGAAGTTCCTGAAATCATGCTCGCCCAGGAGCATCTCCGCTGCCAAACGCATCCTATCTAGGTCGAGGCCTGGATGCCAGAGGAGATAGCGGTACTCCCGCCATTGCGCATTCCACCGAGCGGAAAAGCCCACGGGGGCAACTGCCCAGGCCCAGGTCCAGATCTCTCGGGGCAGCCGACCATTTACACAGCGCGGTCGGGTCAGCTTCACCTGAGACTCGTCTATCCAAAAGTCGATCACCTGGCCGAGAGCAGAGACCCCCCGGTCCGTTCTGCCGGCGTAGCAGAAGTCGCCGTGAATGACGCCTATTTGGGACAGCGCTTTGCGAACCTCGGAATCGACTGTGACCAGATCCGGCTGGCGCTGAAAGCCGTAGTAGTTATCGCCTAGGTAGGCGAGCTTGAGTGCGATTTTCAATTAAATCTCCCTGGGGTCGGTGATGTACCCGGTGATTGCGCTCGCTCCCGCAGTTGCAGGTGAGCAGAGGTAGACGAAGGCCTGGGGACTTCCCTGGCGGCCTACGAAGTTGCGGTTCGACGTGGACAGACAGCGCTCGCCAGCGCCCAGGAGGCCGAAGCTTCCGCCCATGCACGGCCCGCAGCAGGCAGACTCAACCATAGCTCCCGCTTCCATAAACCTCTCGACCAGGCCCGCCTTGAGGCACTTCATGTACTCAATCCGGCTGGCAGGAACGACGATCATTCGCACTCCCTTAGCCACCGGCTCGCCCTTCATCATCTCAGAAGCAAGCTGCAGGTCCTCGAAGCGACCGTTGGTGCAGGAGCCCAAGAATACCTGATCCACCCTGGTCTTGGGCACCTGGCTGATCGGCTTGACGTTGTCCACATTGTGAGGCAGCGCAATCTGAGGCTCAAGATCGCTCACATTCCAGCTCCTCCGGGTGAGGGTAGCATCCTCATCGCTCCGCACGATTCTCTCTTGAATGGCTGATCTATCCTCAACCCGGCCCTCCAGGTACTTGATAGCGGTCTCATCCGTCTCGAAGATGCCTGCTTTTGCACCCATCTCAATAGCCATGTTGGACACAGTCATCCTCTCAGGGATGCTCATCCGGCCAGAAGCCTCACCCAGAAACTCGCAGGCAAGATAATTCGCACCATCCGCCCCAATATCGCCAATGATCCTCAGCACAGCATCCTTGGAGGTCAAGCGATTTGGCAGCCTTCCCTCGACCATGATCTGGAGGGTCCTCGGAACCATAAACCACAGCTTGCCTGCGACAAAGACGGATGCCATGTCCGTCGATCCAATTCCGGTAGCGAAAGCGCCGAGAGCTCCGTAGGTGCAGGTATGCGAATCAGTTCCTACTATTATGTTGCCAGGCAGAACATGCCCCTTCTCAGGCATGACCTGATGGCATACCCCGCAGAATATGTCGTAGTTCAGGATGGACTGTTCCTGCGCGAAACGGCGCAGCATGATGTGGTTCTCCGCCGCCTTCAGGCTGTCAGCAGGAACCTGATGATCGAAGAGCAGGACTATTTTGGAGGGATCCCAAACCAACGCATCCCTGCCCGCAATCTCATAAAATCCCTTGACCGCCAGCGGTCCGGTGATGTCATGTATCATGGCTTTGTCAATATCAGCCATGACAAAATCGCCTGCACGTACCTCTCTTTGCGAGGCCTTAGAAAATATCTTCTCAGACAGGGTTTGGCCACTCATGGCAAGAGCCATTCCATCCATGATAAATAAATCTTAACCTTGGCCATCTCAAAGGCTTTAAATAAATACGATAATACCAACGATGTACATAAGGTTGCATTGAAGTCTGAAGATGGAGTGTTCCGGATGAAGATCAAGTATTTGCTCGACGAAGAAGAGATCCCCAAGAAATGGTACAACGTAGCCGCCGACATGCCTACCCCCCTGGACCCGCCTTTGCACCCCGGCACCCTCAAGCTCATGAGTCCTGCAGATATGGAGCCGATCTTTCCCAAGGCGCTCATCAAGCAGGAGATGAGTACAGATCGCTGGATAGACATTCCTGAAGAGGTACGCGACATATACAGGCTCTGGAGGCCTACACCACTCTACCGAGCAGCCGCACTCGAGAAGGCCCTGAAGACTCCTGCCAAGATATACTACAAATATGAGGGCGTAAGCCCGGCCGGCAGCCACAAGCCGAATACCGCTGTCCCTCAGGCCTACTACAATATGAAAGAGGGGATAGAAAGGCTTGCTACGGAGACAGGAGCCGGCCAGTGGGGTTCAGCTCTCGCTTTAGCTACCACTCTATTCGGCTTGAAGTGCACAGTCTACATGGTCCGATCAAGCTTCGACAGCAAACCCTACAGGAAGAGCGCTATGCGAGTCTGGGGTGCTGAATGCTTTGCGAGCCCATCCGACAAGACAAATTTCGGCAGAAAAATACTGTCTGAGATGCCAGACACTCCAGGGTCACTAGGCATCGCTATCTCTGAAGCTGTCGAGGACGCAGCCACACACAATGATACCAATTATGCGTTGGGCTCAGTTCTCAACCATGTTCTCCTCCATCAAACTGTTGAAGGCCTGGAGCTGAAAAAGCAATTCGATCTGGCAGACGACTACCCGGATATTATGTACGGCTGCTGCGGCGGAGGAAGCAACTTTCCGGGTATGGTCTTCCCATTCATCCCAGACAAGATGAAAGACAGAAAAGACCTACGCCTGGTGGCCTGCGAGCCGTCGGCCTGTCCAAGTCTGACCAAGGGGCTTTATGCGTACGACTTCGGCGATACAGCCGGCATGTGCCCTGTGATCAAGATGTTTACTCTGGGGCACGACTTCATCCCGCCAGGAATTCATGCAGGCGGCCTGCGCTACCATGGAGACGCTCCCCTGCTCTGCAATCTCGTGCACGATGGTCTGATTGAGGCCACGGCTCTGCAGCAGACCGAGGTATTCGAGGCAGCTACTCTCTTTGCACGGACGGAAGGCATAATTCCCGCACCAGAGGCGTCTCATGCCATCAAGCCGGCAATAGACGAGGCACTAAGATGCAAGAAGACTGGTGAAGCCAAGACATTATTCATCTCGCTGACCGGACACGGCCATTTTGACCTGGCGGCCTACGATGCCTACAACGATGGCAAGCTGGTTGATTACGAGTATCCCGCGGATCTGGTGAAGCAGTCCCTCGCCAAGCTACCCAAGGTTTGATGGCTGCAAGAGTCGGAAAGATCGGCTTTCTCATAAACCCCATAGCAGGCATGGGAGGGACGGTAGGCCTGAAGGGAACGGATGGCTTGGCTGGCCAGGCTCTGGCTAGAGGCGCAAAGCCCCAGGCCGCTGCGCGCGCGCGCTCATGCCTGCATCAGCTCTCCCGAGAGGCAGAGGGCCTTATCTTTTTTGCCGCCAGCAACGAGATGGGCGGAAGGGCTCTTTCTGAATGTGGCCTGCATTACAGGGAAGTCTACCAGGCCCCGGAAAACTGTGGCCCTCAGGACACCAAGGCAGCATGCCGAGCTTTTCTGGAGAGGGACGCAGATCTGATCATCTTTTGCGGGGGCGATGGAACGGCACGGGATGTGGCGAGCATAGCCGGCCAGGTGCCGCTACTCGGCGTCCCGGCGGGAGTGAAGATGCACTCAGGAGTCTTTGCCATCAGCCCCCAAGCTGCAGCCGAGATTGCCCTGGGCTATATCAGGGGTGAGCTAAAGGTCAGAGATACGGAAGTCGTCGATGTGGACGAAGAGCTATACCGCCAAGGAGAGATGCAGACCAAGCTCTATGCCTTGGCCCGCACGCCTTACAAGCCAGTTTTGGTGCAGGAGCGAAAGAGAATCTACGTTTCCGGTAGCGAGGAGGAATTCAAGGATCAGATTGCCCTTTTTGCCTGCGAATTCATGAGGGACAAAGCGGCCTACATTTTAGGGGCGGGTACAACCACTGCCACGATTGCCGAACTGCTAAAAGTGGAGAAGACCCTCTTAGGTGTTGATGTGGTCCAGAATGGAAAGCTCATCATAAAAGATGCTTCTGAAAAGGATCTGCTGGCACTGCTGGACAGAGAGAAGTTGATCAAGATCATAATCAGCCCAATCGGAGCCCAGGGATTCATACTTGGACGAGGCAGCCAGCAGATCAGCGCGGCTGTGCTGCGCCGCGTAGGTGAAGAGAACCTGATAATAATATCAACACCGCACAAGCTATCCGAGCTGCAACAACTATTGGTGGACACAGGAGACGAGAAGCTGGACAGGCTCCTGGCAGGACGTAGATTGGTCGTTACCGGATACCGAATGGCTCAAAGAAAGGAGACCATAGCGGCATCAGAGCATTTAGACGCTAATGGAAAATAGACGGTGACTTCCTCCCATGCCCCTGAAGGGGCAGGGCTTCCTGCTTCATCGAGCACGCGGAGCGAAAGTAATGAAAGGGGTACGATTCATCCCATCCCATGAAGAAGATGGGTCTTCTCTACCCCTTTACCCCAACGTTATAAATACATTTATACTATCAGAAATAGCATTTAACCATCATGAAAGC
>JAJRAX010000335.1 GCA_028679775.1 Methanothrix sp.
AATGAATTCCCCGGCTCAGTCGATCGAAGTCGGCTGAAGCCGACTGTAAGCACGTTGTCGGAGTCCCCTTCAGGGGACTTTTTCTCGACTCAGCCGGGGAATTCATTCCCCGGCGTCGGGCCGGCTCGGGCGTCCGCGCGAAAATCGACAGTCTCTTTCGCCGGTATGACGATGCTAAACTCGGCATCGTCTCGTACCCTCCCGACTTTATGTGCAAAGCCGTCACGCCAATCCTCCAACTCACGCCAGGCCAAGCGCCGCGAGTTTTTCCGGCGTCGGCCGCCCTTCCGCATCCCAACCGCGTTGCCGGTAGTAGTCGGTGAGCATCTCGTCGAGCGGCACCACGTGTCCTTTGGAAGCGCCTGCGGTGAGCGGCTCCTTCAGCATGCGCGGCGGCAGGCTGTCATCCTTCCGCCCCAGGCCGGCCTGGTTGTTGAACAGCCGTTCGAGATTCCAGATGCGCTCGCCGATGCGCTGCATGTCGTGCTCGTCGATCTGCATGTCGAGAGCCTCCCCGACAAGGGTGGCGAGTGTCTGCGGCCCCATCGCAATGGTGGAGAAGAGGCAGAGGCCGCTGGCGTCGACGAACGACGTCGAGTTCTGCAGCATGGCCATCCACATCGCCTTCTCGGTGCTCGCGAACGGATCGAGCTTGACCGGATTGCCGAAGTGCTCGAGCGCCACCGCATAGCCGCGCAGATGGCACGCACCGCGATTCGACGTCGCGTAGCCCAGCCCCATCCCGACCGAGCCACGCGGATCGTAGGCGGCGAAGGCTTGCTTCTTCGAACCGATGAACAGCTCCGGATGGCCGTACTTCTCCGCGACGCGGTAGCCTCCCTCGGCCAGCAGGTCTCCGAATCCCTTTCGGTACGCCATGGCTTCAGTCAGATTGATTAGCGCTTCCGCATCGCCGAACTTCAACGCGAAGCCGACGTCGCCTTCGGGAATGTAGCCGCGTTCCGCCAGCTCCATCGCGGTAGCGATCGTGCAGCCCGCCTCGATCGTATCCATGCCCAGTTCGTTGCACAGGTAGTTGGCCTTGATGATGGCCGCGAGGTCACCGACGCCGCACGTCGTGCCGAGGCCGAAGATGCTTTCGTACTCCGGCCCTTCGCCCGCGCCGTCGAGCTTGCCGTGCCCGGTGATCTTGGTGACGCGCCCACAGCTGATCGTACAGCTGTGGCAGCCGCGGGTGCGGGTCATGTAATCGCGGCGCACGCGCTCGCCGTTGACGGCGTCGGCGTGTTCGAACGTGCCCTTCTGGAAATTGTGCGTCGGCAGGATACCGACCTTGTTCATGTAGCCGACCGTCCCCGCCGTCCCCAGCATACTCAGCCCGTCGCTCACCGGCGAGTTGGCCACATCGGTGACCGCCGTGCGTGCGGCGCGCAGGAAATCTTGCGGCTTCGGCACGCGCACGCCCTTGGTGCCGTATGCGGCGACGGCCTTCAGGTTCTTGGCGCCC
>JAJRAX010000084.1 GCA_028679775.1 Methanothrix sp.
GAGGTCGGGGCCCATGACGATCTCATCTGCGCCATATGCATCCCACTGATCATCGGCGAATGGCAGTTTCCAGTGCCGCCGGAGTATGACCGCGATGACTCTATTGATCACTATCGAGACGTTCCGGATATCGGCGTCTACTCGGGCCCGTATTAAGCTGATCCCCTTCTTGCCGCTGGCTACTCGATATGCGAAGCTCTCTACAAGGCCGGAATCAGCCGGATACAGAAGAATGAGGCAGAATCGATTTTGTGAGCGTAGCTGGAGATCATTGGCCCGGCCAGCTTCGGGCCTACTCCATCGAGACGAGATAAAGCGGGCTGGCAATATTGCCGTCATTGATTCAAAGGATATAAGCCCGTTGGCATTTGGCACTGCAGATGAAGCCGAGGTCACCCGGGTGCAGATGCAGCCACAGTCTCGCAGATCCCTCTGATCCACTCACTCTCTTCTTATCCCTATCTCCCGCACGGCTATGGCGGCGATATGGCGGGAAGAGCGCTGGCCTTTGCTGGGATCTGAGTTTTTTAAATAGATTTTTTATTATCTCCCAGGCCCATCGCCTCTACGACAGCAGCCAGGTCCATCATCCACCCTCTGCAATTGAGGATCGGAATTGTGTCCCAGAATTATTCGACAGCTTGAGTTTAATCGTATGGAATGGTGAAGAGACTGACAATAATCACTGAAGAAATGGGCTCGCATGGATAAACAAAGCCTATTCACTTACGAAGTTAAACCGCACACAAGAGGCTAATGATGCTTATCAAAGGGCTTTGGATATCGTTAATGATAAGAGGCTGCAGCTTTTCGGTGGTCACGCTGCTCTGGGAAGATGAAGCCGCCCGAGTAGCCTGACCAGCTCTATAATTCCGTTCGTCCCATGCTGGCAGTGAGCAATGGCCGACATATCCTGATGAGCAATCTTTTCGGCAAGCATAACCATTTCTTTAGAGAAAATCTAGCATAGTGGTGGCTGTCGAAGTTTAAAGCAAAATGAGGTGGTTGAGGCAAAAAATGAAAGGAAAATAGGGTATCGATAGGCTGAAATAGTAATAAACGCGTAATCGAGTTCTCAAAGCCCGAGCAGATCGGAATCTTCATGAGCTTAAAACAACTGATATAGGACCAAATAGGAGGGATTCGGTATTTCAAGATCACGTCTTCATATTGCAAAGATTGCAATTGTTTTTCAATTTATTTTCTTGATAATTTTTTTATTGTCTTCTATGACCCTGGCTGATGTCTTTCCTGCAGAGCCATTCAATGGACTTCAGGTAAGCTATTCTGTCTCCGGAGCAGGCCTCTCTGCGCCCAAAGACTCGGAAGGGTTCACGTGTTACAGGGAGCTGGAAGGAAAGCTCACGGGAAACGAGCTGACAGTCTCCGGCACGGCCAGCGCGGGCAGTGGATGGGGTGCGACTATCGACGTAAGCGTCAGCGTGAATGGTCAGGAGCCTAAGAGCTTTCATCAGGAGAAATTCCCCAAGAATGGTCTTGCCGGGGATGTGATGAATCAGCCATTCTCGGTCACGGTTCCTGTGCCATCTGATGCCAAAGAGGCGAGCTTCACGATATCCCTTGAAGGGAGCTATAACGCTGGCTCCAGGGGCGTGGTGGTGGAGGCGAGCTTGAACCGCTCGTATTCCATGCCCGTGGAAGAGACCAAAATTGATGCAGCTGCTAAAACATCTGAAAAAACATATTGCTGCAAAGGATCATGCAACTATAAACGCTGGTGGCCCGAAACAAAATCCGAGGAAGGTTCAGATAGCGTTCTCAAGACAATGTCCGATTCAGGAGCGAGATTTAGCGGGCTGACTGGCGAGGTCTCTATCCGTCCTGCAGGAAATGAATATGCCTGGAGAGGTGCTGGACTGAAGTCAATAATCAACATTGACGACCATGTCCGAACAGGAGAGGACAGTCGGGCAATTATATCTTTTCCAGATATGACCACTTTTATACTAAATCCTGAATCAGAAGTGGTTATCGATGCTCCTCCAGAGAAAGACAGCAAAATCGCTCTCGTCTGTGGCAAAGTCTGGACCAATCTAAAAAAGATGATAAAAGATGGTTCAATGGAAGTTCAAATGAGCCAGGCGACGGTTGGAATTAAAGGTACTACTATTGTTTGCGAGGAGACAGGAGACTCATCAACTTTAAAGGTCCTGGAAGGAACCGCATCCTTCAAGTCCAGATATTCCGGCGAAGAGGTCTTGGTCAGAGCAGGAGAGATGGTAACCGCAACTGAGTCCGGCTTATCTAGATCCCAATCTTTTGATATCGAAACCGAGAACGCAGACTTTGGACCATATGCTTCCAAGATTGATATTGCCAAACCCAAAGAAAGCGAGGTGATATACGATAGCTGGAATATCGACTCCGTAAACAACGCTCCCGCCTGCAGTCCGGTTTTCGCCATTGATGAACCGCATATGATAACTTATATTGATACCTATCATTGGAACTGGGGAAAGGGAACTACTTCAGCTGGAACTATCGCACTAAAAAATGGAGACGGCGAGATCTTCGGACCTTGGGCAGTCACTCTTGAGTCCGGCTCCGGCGTGGCTAATGTCTGGTGGATATCTCACCCTGATGAGTTCATTCCTGCAGGAACCTATTCCGTCGTCGACTCTGATCCTGACACATGGTCTTGGAATTCGCAGTCGTCCTGCGGGTTTACCAAGATTGAAGGGTATGCATACGATTCTGAAGCTGGGGGCCTTGCTACCTCTTTATCAAAAAGCCAATCTCCATATGCAGGAGAGGTTGAAGGATCTGCATCATCACCTTCTATTGAAACCATATCAACCATCGATGCTCCTTCAGCATCGAGCGGTTTGGGTGAATTGCTATACTCCGACGATTTCTCAGACATGAATAGCGGTTGGGCAAGGAAATCGTCTGATCCGGATAAGGGTAATATGGGCTATGAAAACGGAAGATATAATATAATCCGAAAGAAGCCCGGCCTTTCGTGGTCATATCCTCCTGATAGCCAGATTTTCAAGGACTTTGTAATTGAAGCCGAGACAAGCCAAGAAGAAGGGCCAGACAACAATCAATATGGATTGGTCCTGCGTCGTGACACATCGGGAAATTATTACTGTTTCCAGATTTCAGGCACTGGCAATTACAGATTCGATATAAACCAAAAAGGCCAGTGGACGGAGATCGTGCCTAATACCTGGTCCAGCAAAATAAATGTTGGAAATGCAAAAAACATCCTCCGAGTAAAATGCAAAGGAGATAGGTTCACTTTCTATGCCAATGGAGCAAAGATAGGAGAGGCGCAAGACAGCAATATACCCGCAGGCAGGATAGGACTGGCCGCAGGGGCACTGGACAATCAAACGGTCCACATCAGTTTTGATAACTTGAAAATATGGGCCATGGGGTTGTGACAAAAAGAGAAAGTCTCCCTATAATTCAAATTAATGGTTCCTCAAAGGCAGCACTCTATCCAGGCAAAAAAACTGGACTATGAGGCCCAAACTATGGATTTTGCTCAACGGCAGGTACATTGTCGTTGAGCACCTCCAGCATTTCCTGCCAAATCCTGAAATCCCAACTTTACAAACCATCGCACCACGATCTTTCGTTGTTGGCAGTTCAATTCCCGTTCCAGCTTTTAGTCCTATCGCTTTCAGCTTATGGAGCGGTCCGCCTTCGTCAGGAATCGGCAGATTAAATCCTTCCATCACATAAACCATTGAATCGATAAAGGATTCATGAGGCAGGCAAAAGGTCGCCTCATCTATGTCATTCGTGGTAGAGGCGTCTGGACGGAGGAGAAAAGCGTGTTCAATGAATGAGCAAGTGTTGATGTGAGGAATTTGTGAAAGCATAGCATACTACTTTCTTCTGGGAGACCTAGCTATCTTTTGTCGGGTGATTTTTGACCGATAAAAGTACACAATTTATTCCAGATGGATTCGAGGTTTATGCCAGATTGAAGATTACAAGAGACGTCGTAGGTCAGCAAGAATGGAATTATTGGAATTGTAACATTTATTGAATTTTCAATGCCAAGCTCTGGGGAATTGATAGACTTTTCCCAAGAATCCAAGCTCTTAGATACTTCGGGATCCAAGCTAACAAGCTGCCTCGTTCGCAATTCAATGACTAAATCCCTTGTGGCACTTAAAGTCTCAGCGACCAAGTCTTGAGGGATTAAGCCTTTCACGATTGCCTTTTGAAGAGCTTCCACGATCTCCAGCTTATCCCTATCGAGCTGTTCTAATATTACAGACCTTAACTTTCTTGTGTAGGGAATAAACTCAATCCAAGCTTTGCCTCAATATCTCTTATTTTTTTAGGAACTTCCATGACTCGCCCCCGCTCTCCGAAATCAACATGATAAACCTTGC
>JAJRAX010000085.1 GCA_028679775.1 Methanothrix sp.
GATAGGCAAGATGCTGCAGGAAATAGCCATCATTGGGGCCTGTGTGCCAACCATCCTGGCAGATATTTCTGTAGGCATCAAGCAGCCTGCCATGCAAAGCACTAATGTCTCCAGCTCTCTTCAGGGCAAAATCATGCTGAAGGTCGTGCAGACTCAGCAGTCCAGAGTCGAGGCGGGCTAGAGAGCGATCTGCCAGATGATCAGCAAGGTCGCGCGTGTCGTACTCGTCCAGGCCCCAGAGAAGCTGCAGGGCGGCTTCTGGAACCGCGGAGTCTTCGGGAAAAACTGCCAGATCCAGGTAACGTCTCTGCTCATCTGGCTCCAAGCTCTCCACGCTCACCTCGATGGCCCGCATGAGATTTGGATAGCGATAACCAGAAAACTCGAACTTGATCTTTTCCAGATCTGCAGAGCGTAGCCTGTGGAGAATGTGCTCCCAGGGATCCGCGCGGCCTCTTCTCAGAGCTGCCTTGGCCAGGGAGCCGACCATAGCCAGGGCCAATGGCAGGCAATCGCACTCCTCCGCTACCTCTAGGGCTTTGGGTCCCAAATCCTCAAGCTTTAGGCCAGAGCTGAGGGCCAGAAGCCTCAACGAATCCTTTTGGCTGAGAACATCCAGACAGAATTCCTTTGCTTTCAGACCTCTTACGATCTCCAGGTCACGAGTTGTAACGAGCAGCCGGCAATTTTGCCCCAGGGCATCGAAGGCCCGTGCATCATCCATGCGCCAGACATCATCCAGAATTATGAGGCAGTCCTTTTCGTTCAATAGCAGTCCCAGACATCCCAGTCCATCCTGAACATCTGAGATGGCTCGATGATCTTTTTCAAGATACCTCAATAAATCAAGCTGCCTGTTCGGCAAATTCGGCTGCTGTCCGAGGGCAATCCAGATCACTCCATCCGGAAAGGCTTCAAGGATCCGATCGTCTCTGGCGAGAGCTGCAGCAAGAACCGACTTGCCTATACCTCCCATTCCCTGAAGGCCGACCTTAGAGATGCATTGCCTGCCAGCTTCCGGAGCCTTTCCAGTTATTGCAGATTTTTGCACATCTGAATAGAGAACCGTCTCCTTAAGCCTGTCCAGATCCTCACTTCTCGGAAGAAAATCTGCAGGCAGCTCAGGAACTTTGAATATCTTGCCTTTCGGGCGGGAAAACGCAATTGGAAGCCTTTCAATTGGAATTGCCAGAGACCTGTCTTTCTGGCTGCTCTCTTCTCCTGCCTGGTAATCGATCATCCCAATAATCGCCCTCTGGCCCACCGACCAGACTGGTGAACCGCTTCGCCCCTGCAAAAGAGCATTCTTTTCGGTGCCCAGCTGCCACCTCTGCTCAGATCCGAGCGTGGTTGGCCCAACGATTCTGCAATCCTCTCCTTCAACGATGAAGGCTCCCTCATTCTCTTTTGTTCTGCAGTCATAACCGCGGGAGAGGAACTCTTTGTGCTCTTTATCCCAGGGCGCAAATGGGATTCTCTTCAAACCAGGATCTATGGGAACAGGACAGTTCAAAAACGCAAAATCTTTCGGGCCATTGCACCGTTCTCTGATGGGCTCGACCTCTATCCAGTCCTTCCAGCTATCATTCTTAATAAAATAGCTGTCGGACGGCTGCCCGCTTTTATTTGCCAGGACATGATGACAGGTAACAATCTCAGTTTCAGAGACGAAAAACCCGGTCCCTAGAAGTTTTTTCATGTCATTGGAGATCTTGACCACGATCTCCCTCAGAATCTCAGGCCCGATCATTCTTCTAATCCTTGCCCCATCGCAGGGTGACCTGGAAGCTGCCCTCGCCGCTTACCTTCGAAAACAGTAGCCCTTCTTCTGCATTGAGCTTGATTCCAAAGGAAAGCTCCAGTTCTTTGGGCCTGACATCCTGGGGAATCTTCATGTATCCGGCGTGTGCGCTTTTGGCAGTCTGCTCGACCAGGCCCATGATCTCGCCAAACCTCTTCTTCAGATCGTCTGTGACTCCCAGCGGCCCTCGTCGATATCCTTCTGTCTCTTCAATCTCGATCGAGACCTCTGTCTCACCGTCTTCCATGAGAATCTTGCCGTAGGGCATGTAGAATCCAGTCCTTTCCTATGACTGGTAGGAAATCATGCATTAGATTATCAAGAAGATAACGATCAAAAAAGCACGGAATGGGCCAGGATCGGGTCCAATTCGCTCTGCTCAAGTTCAAATATCCCTGGACATCCGCGACAGCCTGCCTATCAGCCACTTGGTCAGAAATCCGGTTAAAAAGCAGACAAACATTATCGAGAACTCCTGGCTCTGGGAGTTGTCGTTCAGCGCGATGAAGCCAGAGCCGAAGACCAGGTAGGCCATGTAGCCGAAGATCATGGCGAGAATGGGAATGGCCATGTACCACAGCCTCTTGTAGCGCGATGCCAGGCCATAGCGGCGCAGGTCGTCTGCCACGCCCGTCAGTATCTGCGCGGAGGAGCCCAGGCCCGCGAAGAACGAGGACCACAGCGGCACCCCAAGAACTGTGACCTCTGAGAATCGGTAGATGAGAATGCTGAAGAGGGCGACAGCTGACGTCGCAAAGACCACGGCATACAGGCCGTAGAGCTTGAAGAAGTATGAGAGGGTGCGCATGCTGTGGAACCGGGAGCCCATAATCCTGATCTTGGCATCATTGATGGCTGCTGTCAACTCGTACTTTGCCCTGTCGCAATCCAGGAATGCCTCAGAGAGATTCTCCTTGTTGAATTCCTTTAAGGCCAGAACATAAAAGTCATAGCTGTCCTTGATCTCAATGGAACTTCTATGAGCCGCCTGGAGCATGCGATCCAGCCTCTTGAGATCTACCTCTACCTCAGAACATGATTTGGGAATTGAGCAAGCTTTAGAATCAGAGTCCACAATAAATTAGTAACTAGATTAATATAAATAGTTTTCGTGCAAATAAAAGCAACCTTTACATAATTAATATAGTTTTTCTTAATTTGAATTTGCCCCTGAAAGAGTCTATTTCTGATATATTCCCTCAGGTCTTGCATCCGAAAATAAAATGAATGCAGAATAAGCCACCGCTCATATCATGGCTAGCTTTCTTGCCTCCCTTATCTGGTGCAGAAGCCTCTTCCTAAAGGATCCCTTGTGCCTTGCCCCAAAAGATGGAACTATGGCGCTCTTGGGCAGTGTTCTCTGATTGATCTCCTCAATCATGCTCTCGGCAATGCTGCAGCACTCGTCCGTTCCGGGCTCGGCTGAGATCGGGCTATCACTATTAACTTCTTTCATATGTATAGATAAAACATCTTCATTAAAAAATTTTTCCCTTGTTGAAATTGCTCAGGCCTCATCAACCCCGTGAAATTAGCCTCCTCCAAATACATCCAGATCAGGCCAGCAAGACTTCGATCAGCTCATGCTTTAAATACTCTGCAGAATAATAATCATCCATGCTTGATGATCAGATCTTCTGTCCTACATGCGGTACCGATACGGATCATGCCCTGATAAAAACCGGACAGGAGAACCTAGTGCGTTGTGAGGAGTGCGAGACCGTCCATTCCGTTCAGGTAGAGAGGGAACGACTCGTCAACTTGAAGGTGATAGTGAGCAGCGACCGGGAGTCGGAGCCCTACTTCATCAAATTCCCTGCAAAGGATGTGCTCAACGTCGGCGACGAGCTTCTTGTTGATGATCCGACCCGTGATGTGGTCATGACCCAGATCTCGTCTCTTGAGACCGACAGGAGGGTACAGAGCGCTCCCGCAGGCTCAGTGAAGACCGTCTGGGCCCGCGCCACCGATCAGGTGCCTGTCAAGATCTCCGTCTACCGAAACGGCAAGACCCGTTCAATCAAGATCAGCACATCCGGAGATGAGCTATTCAATGTGGGCGACGCCAGAAAAGAGCAGGGATTGCGGTTTGAGATAGTCAAGATCAAGCTCCGAAGCGAGGGCTTTGCCGACGGGGCCGCGGCCAAAGACATCCAGCGCATTTGGGGTCGGGATATTGGATAGAGATCAGCTTCTCGACAGCCTGCGCGACAGGATGGGGCTAGTCGGCAGCACAAGCGATCCTGTCCTGTCCGCCATGTCCCGTGTCAAGAGAGAGCTGTTCGTCCCGGAGTCCCACCGGAGCCGGGCATACGATGACACGCCTCTTTCCATCGGCCTAAACCAGACCATCTCAGCCCCCCACATGGTGGCCATAATGTGCCATCTTCTCGACCTGCACCCAGGCATGAC
>JAJRAX010000322.1 GCA_028679775.1 Methanothrix sp.
AAAAGAAAAATTGGAAGAAAAAGAAAAATTGGAAGAAAAAGAAAAATTGGAAGAAAAAGAAAAATTGGAAAAGAAATTAGAAGAAAAAGAAAAATTGGAAAAGAAATTAGAAGAAAAAGAAAAATTGGAAAAGAAATTAGAAGAAAAAAAATTGAAAAAAAAAATTGAAAAAAAAAAATTAGACGAGAAATCAACAGGCAAACGAGAAAATAAGAAACCAATCCAAGATATCCCAGGATGATTGCTCTGACTACCGCTTTCAATCCCCAAAAAAGCGATCTGCCCGTATCCCTGCAGCGAGCACTGCAAGGCTCGCCCCTGCGCACCCCTGAAGGAGGCAGGCGTTTTGTCAAATGGATGCTGGTGCTGCTCCTAATCACATTCCTCGGCCAGGCCGCCATCTTCACCAGCATGTCCGTTTCCGCCACGCAGGTCTATTTCTCAGGCATGGCTCTGGCGCTCGTCTCATCCGTTCCCACTCTGGCTCTCATTCACTATCTGGACCGCAGGGAGCGCGAATCGTCCTGGCTCCTGGCCGGAAGCCTGATTTGGGGGGCAGTCATCGGCACGGGTCTCGCTGCCGTTCTCAATGCATTCGGCTTGGGCCTGATCGTTTTAACTGAGACGCTGGGGTCCATGACCATCCAGGATCTGGACACCACCAACGAGATTCTGACGGCCATAACAGTTGCACCGCCCATTGAAGAGCTGACCAAGGGGCTTGGCGTGCTGCTCATTTTTTGGTTCTTGCGCGCCGAGTTCGACAACCTCAGGGACGGCATAATCTATGGCGGACTAATCGGTCTCGGCTTTCTCATCGCCGAGTACTCGATCTACCTGGTGGACGCTTTGCAGGAAGGCGGCAGCCCGCCCTACCTGGAGCTTCTGGCGCTGCGCAATGTCTTCTTCGGCGCAAACTACCACGCCGTCTGGACGGCGCTCTTTGGTGCCGGCATTGGTCTGGCCCGCCAGACACAATCGCGCTGGGTCAGCCTGGCCGCGCCGCTGTTCTTCTATTTGCTGGCAGTCTTCTGCCATGCCCTCAACAACTCTCTCGGGATCGTCCTGATCAGCGCGCTCCTGGGGGCCTTCGGCATCGACATTGAACAGAATATGAGCCTTGATATGCTGCCCGCTATCTGGACATCGGCGGCGATCATGAATATCGTGGTGCAGTTCTGGGCCTATGCCCTTTTGGCCCTTCTCTTGATCAAGAGCGGACGTGATGAGATCCGGGTGATCCGCCGCTACCTGGCGAATGAGATTGGCCGGGCGGTGACGCCGGAAGAATATGTGCAAATAGAGAATGAGAAGCTCTTTATGTCCCGCAGGATTCCCGGATATTCAGGCGATCGAGAAAAGGCCATTGTAAACGCCCAGAACGAGCTGGCCTTTCGCAAATGGCACCTGGCCAACGAAGGAATCGATATCGAATCGGATCCGCTGGTCGGGGCGTGGCGCGAGGATATCGCAAAGCTGCGCGGCCTGGATGCTGAGCCGCTCAATGCTGTATTGGATTCAAGCTGAAAAACAAATCCCGTGTAGCGGATTATTTTTATGAATCCGGCAAAATTAACGATCAATATTGCATAGGTTTAAGTGATGTAAAACGATGATAGATTTTGAAGTCTCATGCCCATAGGTGTTTACGTCTGTCACTGCGGCCTGAATATCGCCGGCGTCCTGAATGTGGAAGAGCTGAAGGCGTTTGCCGAGAAGCTGCCGGATGTGGCCGTGGCCCGCGATCTTCAATTCTCCTGCTCCGATATCGGCCAGGAGCAGATCCAAAAGGACATCGCCGAATATAAGCTTGATCGAGTGGTCGTGGCTGCCTGCTCCCCCAGGCTGCATGAGCCGACCTTCCGCCGGGCTATCGCCAAAGCCGGTCTCAACCCTTACATGCTGGAGATGGCCAACATCCGGGAGCAGTGCTCCTGGGTGCACATGGATCAGCCGGCCCTGGCAACTCAGAAGGCCAAAGACCTGATTCGCATGGCTGTGGCCAAATCAGCTCTGCTCAAGCCCCTGATTCCCGAAGAAATCCCTGTCAGCAAGGATGTGCTGGTTGTCGGCGGAGGCGTGGCAGGAATTGCCGCCGCTCTTGATCTGGCCGATGCCGGCCACCATGTCTTCCTGGTCGAGCGCCGTCCCACCATCGGAGGCTACATGGCCCTGCTCACGGATGTTTTTCCCACCAACGACTGCTCCATCTGCGTCCTGGGGCCGAAGATGTCCGAGGTCTTCAACCATCCTAATATCACTCTCATCACCTACGCCGAGGTTCTGGGCGTAGAGGGAAGCGTCGGCAACTTCACCGTCACGGTGCAAAAGAGAGCCCGCTACGTGGATGAGAAACTTTGCAAGGGCTGCATCAACGAGTGCTCTGCCGTCTGTCCGGTGGAAGTGCCGAACGAGTACGACTTCGGAATCGGAAAGAGAAAAGCCATCTACGTTCCCTACCCGCAGGCCGTTCCGCTGGCCGCCTGCGTGGACCCCAAAGCCTGCATCGGCTGCGCCCGCTGTGTGGAGGCCTGCCCTGCGGCTGCGGTCAAGCTTGACCAGACGCCCGAGGAGTTCAAGCTGAATGTGGGGGCAGTCATCGTTGCCACCGGCTGGCAGCCCTTCGACGCC
>JAJRAX010000086.1 GCA_028679775.1 Methanothrix sp.
GTCTTGGTCACTTGCAGGGCTGCGGTGTATGTCAACTGGACTGTAGCCGTATCCTGTGCCGTGATCGGAGTTCCCAGGATGTTCGTTCCCGTGGCTGTGACATTGTTAGTCAGAGGTCCGGGAAGATCGGTCTCAACTACGGTATGTGTTGCCGTTCCAGTAGCCGTTGCACCTGGGGCCAGAGTTGTAGTGTTCAGGGTTATGGCACCCAGCTTGTCGTCTTCGAGAGCAAGCGAATTAATGGTTACCGTTCCCGTGTTTTTCACAGTGTAGGCATAGGTTACAGTCTCGCCCACATTTGCGGTACTGCCAGATGGTGTCTTGGTCACTTCCATTGATGAGGTATAGGCAAGCTCTACAGATTCAGTAGCTGTTGCAGCAACTGCTCCGCCCTGACTGTCCGTACCAGCAACAGTGGCATTGTTGACAAGAGGCCCGGCAAGGTCCGTCTCGCGGACGATGTAAGACGCCGATCCAGTGGTCGTAGCACCTGGAGCCAGAGTATTGGTTCCCAGAGTAATTACACCAAGCTTGTCATCGTTTAAGGTCAAATCATTTATTGTAACCGTTCCGTTGTTCGTTACGCTGAACTCATAAGTTATCGTCTCGCCCACCGCGGCAGTGCCTGACGAAGCTGTCTTGGTCAGAGCAATACTGGACTGATAGGTCAGATTTACTGATGCAGTAGCATCCGCAGTGACTTCCTTGTTCAGGATGTCTGTTCCCGTGATTGTAGCATTGTTGACCAGAGATCCAGGCAGATCGCTCTCCTTGATGACGTAGGTAGCAGTGCCAGTTGTGGTCTCTCCCGGTGTCAGACTATCCTTGGCAGTATTTATGGTTCCAAGCTTGTCATCAATCAGATTCAGGTCTTTGATGGTTACGTTTCCGGTGTTCTCTACCGTGTACGTGTAGGTAACGGTATCTCCCACTGCGGCAGTGGTGGCGGAGGGCTCTTTGGTCAGCGCCAGGGAAGCATTGTAGGTTAGGGCAACGGTCTCATTGGCAGTGGTGCTGGCCGGTTTATCGGTTCTATCCTCTTTTCCAGAAACAATGGCTGTGTTGTTGACCGGTCCTGGCAGGTCGCTCTCGGCAATGATGTAGGTGCTGGTGCCAGTGGCCTGTTCTCCCGGTAGGATGGTGGTTGGGTCCAGAGTGATAGCTCCCAGCTTGTTATCTGTCAATGTGAGGGAGTTGATGCCTATTGTACCTGTATTTCGAACTGTGTAGGTGTAGGTCACAGTATCGCCCACGCTGGCAGTAGTAGCAGAAGCTGTCTTGACTAATTCCATTCCCGTGGTATATGTCACATTTGCATACAACGTGCAGCTTATGCTTCTGAAGGGATTGGTCGAACCGGGAGCTACGTCCGAGTAGTCCTTGGTTAAGGTCATGCCGACTGTGTGGTTGACTACATCGTACAGAGACCAGTCTATGTCAACGCTGGGTCCAGTGGCTCCATCTATCTTCTTGCCGTCAGCAGTCCACTCAAATGTCAGTTGGCCTGTTGTGCCGCCCGAATAGGTGTAAGTGGAGACGTCATAGGGTCCGACTAATTCGGGTCCGGATATGCCGCAAACTGGCAGAGCATAAACATTTATGTCCGTACTCGTTTGGTTGACACAACCTCCTTCAGTCGTTCTAATGTACAGATAAATCGTGACTGCCTTAGAGCCCTCTTCTTGCGAGACCAGAGGGGCAGTAAATGAGAACGTCTGTGTTGTTCCCTCGCCAATGGTAGCACCGCCCGTTTTAGCAGTCCATTGATAGAGGTAATCTCCTGTTTGTGCTTTTAATGTCACAGTCTGTCCAGAGGTTACGAGCTGGTTTATGGTAAGGGCCGGAGGCGTGGCTACTGCGCCCAACGAATCCCCTGTCAATAAAATAACCAGCATTAGGAATAGTGATATCGCTATTGCTTTGCTGTGGGATGACATGATTGTACCGCCTATGTATTTATTTATCATTCTGCTCGGTTATCTTGATCCGAAATATAGGCACTATTGTCCTCATATTGTGTTTTTTTCGAGTGGGCCCATAAATTACAAACTATTACAATTTATTGCTACTGTATGGGATTTCATTCGATATTTTATTGTGTCATTAGTTTTGTTACTGATCAAAGCTCAGGTCTCGTTCAGACTGAGCTGGACTTTAGATAACCCTACCTTTGTTATTGATTTGCCCTATTTGAACTTTTTCTCTAAATACCACATATGGCTTTTTCAATATGTGGATATATCTACATATTACTAATATTTATTGTATTTATATTCAAACTCATTATACGCCATAATTATAAATATTCGCTATCCTTGTCGAAAAACAAAATTTTTATATTTATTTGCAGAATCATTTTTGGGGCATTCTTTAAATATTATAACAATATCACTTTAAAATATCATGCGCGATTATGTGCATTCTTCATGACCACAAGTATTATTACCTTGAAAGGCAACACTTTAAAAGATTTGTATTATATTTCCTTTAACCGCATAATATGTTTGAAATAAACTCTGAAGGTGGATGGATATGAAGCTAATGAAAATGCTGTTATTTGCTATGCTGGCATGCTTGATAGCACAGCAGCTCTTTCTATGTGCTGCTGCAGAAGACAGTGCAAGTGTAATAAATCTTATTGTAAAAATGGAGACATCGCCTCAATCGGACGGCAAGAGCCAAGCAGATAGAGAAAGCCTTGAGATGAACACCACAACAAATCTGCTCAACGAGGTGGACTCCAGGAAATCCAATGTGACGATATCTGTTACAGGTGATATCGCAAATAAGCTTTATCCACTCTATGTTACGATGCTCGGCACAGAGAGCAATCACGAGCTGATCATGGGTGGCATGAGCCGCGATGAGCAACTGGCCTCATTCGAAGATCAGGATGCAAGGATGAGAAAGAGCAAGAAGTATGTTGAAGATGATTATGTCTGCGGCGGAAAGCAATTCCTGGTTGCAGGATATCTGCCACAGCCCGGTTCCTTTAACCAGAGCGGTTACAAAATCATGGATGACCTGGGATTGCTCTACCTGGTAGACGATGCCGGTCTGCCGGAGAGCGAAGGCAAAGCGATGCCGTACCTCATGGATGGATTTGCCTTTTATGTGGTTCCTGTAAGCGCAGGCTCGGAGAGCCGCATGTGGGATGCCGCTGCAAAGGAGACTGGCCTTAACGGCACACAGTGGTATGATTCTCTTGTCGGCAAATTCGATGATGCATCTGCCAAGGGAGAACCGATGGTCGCAGTCTTCACGAACACAGTCTCTGGCTCGGGCGAGTATCTGGATGCCTACAAGAAATTTGTAGAATATGCAGCAGACAAAGGCGCAAGCTTCGTGACCACAAACAAGCTCGTGGAGAGCGCCAAGGGCGCTTGATCCTGCCAAAAAAGACTGCCAACTTTTTTTGCTTTTTTTATTCGTCTCTTAGAGATCTATCTTTATGCCGAAGAGATTCTCGAACTTTTGGTATTTGGCCCGCGCTCGGTAAAGGTTTTGCCGGATGTAGGGTAATTTCTGCTGGCAGGCCAGCATGTCTCTGATCTCCGCCTGGGTGAAGACAGCTTCAAGCATCTCTTTTGCAATCGTCGATAAGTCTGCCTTCTCCCTCACAATCTCTGCGTCCAGGTCGCCCCGCCAATTCCACAGGAGGTCATAGTGCATGAGAATGAGGTGCCCATTTGAGCAACGTGCTGATACGATCCAGCCCGCACCTGTTGAATAATAGTCCAGGCTCAATAGTTCAGCCTCACAGCGGCTGCAAAAGCCGACTAGGTTCCCCTCTGATGAGATCGGCTGCAGTCGTTGTCCTTCAAAAATTAGTGTGTGGCTCTTCTCTTCGATCTGGTTCATCTTGACTTCAATACGTCTGCCATGCTGTAGATTCCCGGCTCTTTGCCGACCACCCACTGAGCAGCTCGTACGGCACCGCTCGCAAAGGCAGATCTGCTGTGTGCCTGGTGCTTGATCTCCAGACGTTCGCCTGATCCGGCAAGAAGGACAGTGTGATCTCCCACAATGTCCCCGCCCCGGACAGCATGAACACCAATCTCCTTTCCACGTGGCATGAGTCCCTGCCGACCATAGACGATCTCCTTCTCGCCGAGAGCCTTTTTTATGGCCTCTACGGTTGCCAGAGCTGTGCCGCTGGGAGCATCCTTCTTCTGATTGTGATGGGCCTCAATGACCTCGATATCATAATCCTTGAGGGAGGCCGCAGCATCGGCCACCAGCTTCCAGAACACATTTACTCCCAGGCTGAAGTTGGGGGATATTACTGCAGCCACATGGCCTTCTATTGCCTTTTTCATGAGATCATTCTGTTCGGAGGAAAAACCGGTAGTTCCGATCACCAGATCGACACCCAGGTTCGCCGCAGTACATACATTATTTACTGCAGCTTTGGCAATGGTGAAGTCGATGAGCACATCAGGCCTGCTCTCAATCAGAACAGCTTCCAGCTCGGAGGCATCCTTGACAATAACGCCGCCAGGCAGCTCCTTTCCAGCGCCGACTGCATCCAGTCCTGCCACAAGCTGCATGTCTTTTACCTTGGCCGCCTCCTGGATGATCAGGGTGCCCATGCGCCCCAGGGCACCAGTCAGGGCAATCGTAGTCATGCTCTCTCGCCTAGCCTCTCCAGGATCTCTTTTAAGATCGCCTCTTTCTCAGGAGCCATGGACGACATCGGCGGACGTAGTGGTCCGTTGGCGAGTCCCAGGTACTTATGAGCGGTCTTAACGGGAATGGGGTTGGTCTCCAGGAACATGGCCCGAACAAGCGGCAGAAGTTCGTAGTGCAGCGTTCTCGCCGTCTCGAAATCTCCGTTGAGGGCGGCATTCACCATAGCAACCGTCTTCTTGGGTGCAACGTTCGCAACCACTGATACCACTCCACGGGCTCCCAGAGACATTGTGGGCAGAGTCAGATCATCATCACCAGATAGAACGACAAAATCGCTGCCACGGGTCTGCTCGATTATCTGAGATTGTTGAGAGAGGTTCCCGCTGGCCTCCTTTATGGCCACGATGTTCTTAACCTTGGACAGTTTCGCGACCAGCTCCGGCTTGAGATCTATTCCAGTTCTCTTAGGGACATTATAGAGCACAATTGGGATGTCGCATTTCTCGGCTATGGTCTTGAAGTGCTCGAACATGCCCTTGTCGCTTGGCTTGTTGTAATATGGAGTGATCAGTAACGCAGCATCTGCACCTGCTTCTGCTGCATGGCGGGTCAGCTCCAGAGCCTCGCGAGTATTATTCGAGCCGGTGCCTGCTATAACCGGCACCTTTGAGGCTTCCACTGCGATCTCCACCACTCGTTTATGCTCCTCAAATGTGAGTGTGGCCGACTCGCCGGTTGTCCCGCAGGGGACGATGCCAGATATGCCGGTGTTGCTCAGGTACCTGATGTTCTTCTTCAGTCCCTCCTCATCCAGGCTTTCATCTTTAAGAAACGGCGTGATTATTGCAGGAAACACGCCTTCAAACATCAATCTCGACCTCGCCACGGCGAGTGCTTCTCTGTCTCATAACATTAGAAATATATCCTGCCACACGATTGCGTATGGTTTTGTTCTTAATATCTGTATACTCCGATACCTTTAGCTTGTTCTGTTCAAAGTCCGGGCTAAATGAGCTTTCGTAGGTTCTCAACAGGTCCATCGCGAAATTCTTGATATAACTAGGCTTAACGCTTCCCATAATCAACACTCCAGCTAGAGCAATCCTTTGTGCATCCTTGCACCATTGATTTATAACTTCCCGTCCTTCTTGGAGGCAGCTCTCCTTGTTGCCTCTCAGACGATCGTCTCAGACAAGCTTGATCCATCGATCTCTGCAACCTCTTTTGTCGTCGCAGCGAGATGTAAAAAGGCCTTATTTGCTCCGCAGATAGGCCGCCTGGTCAACCGGCCCAACTCCTCTTCCTACCCTCATGCTGTCCATGAGAGCTCTCGTGGCGAAGATCTTGGCCTGGCGGGCAGCTTGCTCCAGAGGTGAGCCCAGGGCAAGAAACGAGGTCAAAGCGGCTGAGTAGGTGCATCCAACACCGTGGTTCTCCCCCGCAACCCTCTCTCCGGGAAGAAGGATGCCCTCATTGTTGTCATCACTTTCTACCAGCAGATCGATGCAATCCAGGTGCCCACCCTTGACGATCACTGCTCTCGCCCCCATATCCAGGATCTTTTTGGCGGCATCAAGAGCGCTGTCTCTATCGCGAACCAACACTCTAGTGAGTGCCTGGGCCTCGAAGATGTTGGGTGTGATGACCCTGGCCAGTGGCATGAGGTGGACGACCAAAGCCTCTAATGCCTCTGGGTGGAGCAGCCTGCCTCCGGCCTCTGCCTCGATCACTGGGTCAACCACCAGTGGGATTTTCTTGTCTTTGAGGTGATTTGCAACAGTGGTCACGATCTCGGCGGAATGAAGCATGCCCGTCTTGGCTGCAGCAATGGTGAAATCGTCGGTGATCGATCGCAACTGAGCCAGGACAACATCGGAAGCGAGGCCGTAGACCTGCTGCACGCCCAGGGTATTTTGAGCTGTAATGGCTGTGATAGCACAGGTGCCATGCAGCCCCAGAACGGAGAACGTCTTGATATCGGCTTGAATCCCGGCCCCGCCACCTGAGTCAGAGCCGCCGATGGTCAGAATCACTTGTGGCATATGCATCTCAAACCGCACATCTCAAGAGATCTTCTTTTCTGCGGCCTCTACCAGCTCTTCTGGCAGCTTGTACTTTTTAGCTATCTTCAAGGCCTTGCGATAGAGGCCCGACTGCATATGCTGCTCGTAGGATTTCGTTGCAGCCTGCTGCACCATCTCAGAAGGAAGCTCGAACTGATCTGCGATTTCGGCAGCGTTCTTGAAAAGACCATAGTCCATGCTCTTGTTGAAGGCAGAGATCGCTGCCATTCGAATCGCATCCTCGGATAGCCCATATTCTTTAGCATAATCGGCTGCGGCCCGATAGAAAGCGCTATCGATTTTTCTCTGGAACGATCTTTGGGCGGCATCCATCCGCAGGTCTGTTGAGAGTTCATACCGTTTGGCCAGGTCTGCGGCCAGGGAATATTCGCCTTTTTTCATGTTGGAGTCGTATGCTCTGCGGACGGCATCCGTCAGCATGTCGTTAGGCAGACCGAAGTCGGACTTGACCTTTGCAGCTTCTTGATAGGCACCAAGGTCCATCTTTGCAGCAAACCGCTTTGCACCTTCCGCTAGATTATTGTCAGCCATAAGATCCTTCCAAAAGCTTGAGTCTATTCAGCTATCATCTCTATCTCGGAGATTGGTGATAAAGGCATACTGAGTGGTGGTAGGAAGCTTTCGCCGTAGCTCCCTCACATCCGGGAGGTAAATAATTATCTGCTTTGCATACTCCCTATCTTTTCCCAGGATCTTGCAGACCAGTTCCACTTCCGGCTCACCCTGCACTCTGGCCGAGCCGCTGCCGAAGTCTGGCGACATCTCAATCAGCATGGGAAGCCGCAAGCGGCTCCAGAGAAACCTTGGCAGGCTCTGGGAGATCAGATCCAGCTCGGACTTTTCCATGATAAAAAATGCATTATCTTTGCCCCTGATGCCGGGCTTCTCCATGGTTAAGAGTTCAGCCAGATTGATTCGTCTGCTCGGCAGATGAGAGTTCATGGTCTGGATGGTCTTGACCAGCACATTATCGTTCATCGCCCGTCCGCCTCTGGGAAATGCCATCACTCTAGTCTTTTGCGCCTTTGCATATTAAAGTTAACCGTTATGGATATTGCATATTCCTACGAGGCAAATCCTAAATAGTCTTAAACTGTTTGGAAATGTTCTGATCTATCCTCCGATATCAAGTATCTAAAACTCGCCTTGAATTATTTTGACGGTGGCATAGCAAGCGCGCCGTCCATGATCTTTCCGTAAATGTAACGGAATATCAGCTTTCCTGTTGCAATTGCAGGTGTAGCCAAAAGCGCCCCCATTATGCCAAATGCCCCTGAACCGGCGATGACACCGATCAAGACTATCAGAGGGGGAAGATCTACGGCACCACCCATGATCTTTGGCACCAGGAATTGATTTTCCAGCATCTGGACAAGAGTGTAAAAGCCGATGATCACCAGCGCAAAAATCAGGTGGCTGACTGCCAGATGTGTTGACCCAAACAGCAGGGCGACCAAAACAGCCGGAACAGCCGCAAGGATCGGGCCAACATTGGGTATCAACTCCATGAATCCCGCAATGACGCCGAGGAAAAATGCCTGCGGCAACCCCAGAATGAAACCCCCAAGCCATGTGACCAGGCCTACTATCAGCATTAGATGTATTTGACCACGCAGGAATCCGGTCCAGGTCTTGTGGATACCTTTTAACAGCAGGCTCAACTCAGGTCCGTGGCCTGGAGGAATCAAGTCCGAAAACCAATTCTTGAACTCGCCGGCACTGAGAGTCATTTGCAGCGCCATCAATAGCGTGAACAAGACTGACGCCAGACCTGAAAAGGTCGGTCCCAAAAATCCTGCTACAGCACCCAGTGCCCTTCCCAGACGGCTGCTCAAGTCGGCAACCGACATTTGCATGGCAGGAACAGTGGTCTCGGATGTTGATGAAAAATTAGTTAGTGCAGTTAACAATGTATTGAGTGCAGGATCAAATACGGATGCCAGCCACTTGTGGCCTTGCAGCTGCGTCAAAACGGATTGGATGAACTGGATCGCCCTTTGCACAATCAAACTTGGGTCAATTTGTACTGCAAAATTGACAGCATCCACCAGCGGCTGAACCAAAAGCAAGGGGACTATCAATAGCAGGGCTACCACAGACAAATACGTAATGACAACTGCTAGATTTTTATTTATCCGCAGACGCCCAGACAAAAACTGGATAATTGGATCAACCAATAGGGCCAGCAGTGCGGCAGATACTACCAGAGGAATGGCCGATCGCCCGATGTACACCACGAAGAGCCCTGCCAAGAACAGGATAACCGCCATGATATAGCGAGTGGGTTCACTCCAGCGATTACTGGCAGGCGCATTCCCTGTTGCGAGGCCCGGCTGACCTGGAAAGAAGGATGCCGAGCTCTGGCGGGCTCGGGTGGTCGGAGTTCCTGGATCGAAATTCTTCGCCTCCGGGTCCATGACATCGTGGGTCGTTAAGCCCACATGCGGCTGATCGAGTATAGGATGATGTTCTTTTCTCATTAGTCTTAATTCCCTTCAGGATCTTTTCTGATTTGATATTGTTTATACATAATTGAGCGTCGTTTTCTATATAAATGGCACGGACTAAAGGCAGATGTTATCGATGTCGGAAAAGGTGTGCTGCACAGTATTCTTCTTCAGGTTAAGACATTTTCTAGCAGCCTGAGCCACCCCAGCTCTCATCTCTGCAGGCGCATAGACTCCGAAACGCCATGTAGCCCTATGTGCCCTCTCCAGAATGCTGACTAGAGGAGAGACCGCTCGCAGGGGCCTAACCTCACCATCGACCA
>JAJRAX010000087.1 GCA_028679775.1 Methanothrix sp.
ACAGCGGCGTCTCCCTCGGCCTCGTGGACACAGACCAGATCTTGAAGGCTCTGACTATTGAAAACGGCCGGATAGTTCTGACTGGACAGGGAGACTACGATGCCGAGATGTCCCAGACGGCTGCAGAGTCAATGCTAATAGCTCGAGCCCATCACTACAATGCTCTTGTCTACCACCCGGCGGTACAGTCAGTGCGAGCCATGCTTCTGGCGGCCCTCGAACGCACTCTAGGGAGCATGAACGAGCAGGAGGCAAAAAGCAGCATTCTCCTATTCTTCACTGAGTACACAGACGCGGATCTCCTGGACTTCATCCGGCTGAGGGGAGATGACCCAGCACAGAGTCTCCTGGAGCGCATAAAATGGGGCAGAGCGCTTCCTCTGGCAGCCAGATTCGACTACAGGTCTCTGTCCCCAGAGATCAGAATGGCTCTTTCCACCATCTCACGACATGGCCACATGAGAAAGCTCTTCGAGGACGCCCTTGGCAAGAAATACGGTGCCCTGGTGGATGTGACTGTAGGCAGCGGAGTGCCCAGATCCATGCGAACCAAGGCCAACGGATTTCTTTATGACGAATCGGCCCTGGCAGCTGGCCTCGTAAAATCATTGACCCGCCAGATAGCCATATCCTTCTTCTCGGACGAAGACCAGGAGATATCTCTGCAGGAGGTAAGAACACAGGCTGAGAGGCTGCTCACATTCATCAGATCGGAGAGCAGCCTGCCAATTGACGGGCTCATGCTTCTCTTTTATGCCCTGCACAGGATGCTCTCTGAGACATTTGGCGAGAAGATACTGGTCCCTCGCATCAGAAACATAACCTGGCTCTACCGCACGGTTGCCAGAATCAAGGAACAGTGGCCCGCGGAACTTGGTGGGCTCTTCGATTACATATTTCAGGATCAATACGGCTTTCCCTACAGCGAGAGGCTCTTCGAGGACATCCAGATATTGGTGGCAAGCGGCATGATTTATCAGGACCAGCGGCATTATGAGATAAATGGCCGATGGCTGCAGCGATACGAATACATGCTCACGGCAGAAGGCATCAGATACGCCGAGATGGTCTCATCCTCCTATGAGAGAGAAGGCGAAGACCTGGACGGATATCTGCGACATGAGAAGCATACCATACCCTACGATGTGGTGAGCCTCAGCCTCAAGAGATACACGGGAAAAAGCCATAGTTTCTGAAGTTAAAGAAAAACGGAATCATTCGGCTGACAGGCACTAGGGCCTGCCGTCCGAAACATTTGGGATCTAATTCAACTGGTGCTGCTTGAATGGGCTCTGCTCGTAAGTCTCAACAGTAGTAGATGGATTCCATGCATCATCCAGGAACTGGTAGATGCTCTCGCCGGTCCATGCTATCGTCCCGTCTTTTTTGGCTGCGGTTGCAGTCTCTACTGGAGACGTGGCAGCAGGAGCTGTGTAATTGTCATTGAGGAAGTCATAGATCGCATATGTGGAGTTCTCCATGGTGGTGTTGTTGCGGGTCATGTTCCTTTGAACACCGGTTGCCTGGCTTGCAAGAGGAGCCTGGAAAGTACTTGGGCTCCAGCTATCATTTACGAAGGCCGCCTGTGATGGAGTAGTCAACACTGAGGTCTCAGCCGGCTCGGCTGTATCTGAGAGTTTATCCTTTAAAACCGGCGCTGCAGGTTCGGCTATGATAGCAGGCAAGAGCCCGCCGAGAGCCACCAAAGCAATTAGAGCAAGTATAACATGTCTCATGGCGTTTGCATTATCCCTCAGGTGTCCATAAAGCTTTCCGTCGATTTAATGTGGTGTTCCAGGACTATCCTCGCAGGGCTTTCAACTCTGTCGTGGTCGCTTGAGGGTGCTCGTTCAGATAAACTGCCACATGCGGTCGGTGGACCAACTGGCAGTTAATGCAGGACCAAAACCTCTTTCCTTTTTTTGTTCTCACGAATCTTCCAAGCTCCTCATCCTTGCAAGGATACAGAGGACAAAAGCAATGAGTGCAGTCCTGATCAGGAAAATGGTGGCATGGGTAATACTGGCAGTTATCCTTTCCAGTAGCCTCGACCGGCTGATCAACAGCGTTCCTGATCTGGCAGGGGTCATCGGTTACCAGTCCGTCGGCTCCGAGCCGCAAGAGCCAGTTTGCCTCATTTATGCTGTTGACAGTCCAGGGGTAGACTGAGATCTTATGTTGATGGGCCTCCTTGAAGAGCCTGGCATCAACTCTCTTCGGAAAAATGGCTGCCGCGTCTGCCAAAAGCGCCAATTGCACTGGATTTATGGGCAGCGAAGAAATGATGATTCCAGTCTTCAGAGAGGAGATGTCTCTTAATTCGCGCAGGCTGCTGTGATAGTAGGAGGTCACAATGCAGTCGCTGTCCTTGCCGGATAGGGCTTCGGCCGCCAGCCCCTCTAGTCCTTCCTCCCTCATCTCCACTGCCATCCCCAGTCCAAGCTCGTCTGCCAAAGAGACGGCCTCACTGAGCGTGGCAACCCCCCCGGCCTCGCGGCAGCAGCCAGTGCGATCCCTCACCGCAAGGGCCTTCAGATCCTTCAGGCTGAGGTCGCAGACCAGCCCCTCGCCATTGGTGGTTCTGTCAACGCTATCGTCATGCATCAGGACCAGTTGGCCGTCGCGAGAGAGCCTGACATCAATCTGTACCCAGTCAGCTCTGCACAAAGCAGCAGCTCTGATGCCCTCTAAAGTGTTCTCCGCCGCCCGGGCCAGGGCTCCTCTGTGACCTATGACCAAAGCCATTTGGTCCTAGAAGGAGTGGAAAATATATCACTTTTTGCGTAAAGCTGGCAAAGGATTATACTTGCAGAGGGAGAGGTCTTTGCCTGAATGCTGGCCAATCTCGATAAGTTTTGTCACCTGTCAAGGGATATTGCAGAGATCAACATAGACCCATTGCAGCGGGGCGGAATTCTGACGCCAGAGGCACGTGCCGCCTTGATCGAATGGGGAGACGGATACTCGGTTTGCGACTTCTGCGCAGGAATGCTCGACCGAATCAAGACACCACCTGTAGAGGATTTTGTGCACACAGCGCTTCCCGAGTTCCTGGGCGCAGATGAGGTGCGCATCACCCACGGTGCCCGTGAAGGGAAATTCGCGGCCATGCACGCCCTCTGCGAAAAGGCAGATACTGTGGTCATGGATGGAAATGCTCACTATACCACGGTTTTGGCTGCGGAGAGGGCAGGACTCAAGATCGAGTATGTCGCCTCAAGCAAACAGCCCGACTACGCCATCACCGCTGAAGGTTATGTTCAGGCCATCGAGCGGGCTTATGAGCAGAAGGGCAACGTGAGCATGGCTGTGCTCACCTACCCGGACGGAAACTACGGAAACCTTCCCCCTGCGCGAGAGATAGCCGACGCCTGTCATGACTACAGCGTGCCCCTGCTCC